>NZ_JBSFWB010000013.1:0-261085 GCF_053592635.1 Streptomyces sp. NPDC002623
TGGAAGGAGCGGACGAGGACTTCGTAGAACACGGCGCGTTTGAACCACTCGGGGTCGCGGTCCTTGGCGGGAGTGTCCTCGAAGGTGTCCGGAACGGGCGAGTTGACGGTCATGGCGGTCTGGAGCCTCCGATCGGCGGTGCGGGTCACCGGACGTGGAACACGTGGGCAGGCGTCCGGCCGGGCTCCAGGCGCACATAGTTCGTGCTTCCCCAGGCGTATGCGGTCCCTGTCAGTTCGTCGCGGACGGACAGAGCTGTGCCGTGGTCCAGGCCGAGTTGCGGCATGTCCAACGAGACCGTGGCCTCCTGGGTGTGGTGGGGGTCGAGGTTGACGACCACCAGAACCGTGTTCGAACCCGCGCGCTTGCTGTACGCGATGACGGCAGGGTTGTCCGTGTCGTGGAAACGGAGGTTGCGCAGCCGGTGCAGCGCCGGGTTGGCCCGCCGGATCGCGTTGAGCTTCGTGATCAGGGGCGCGAGGCTGCGGCCCTCACGTTCGGCTGCCGCCCAGTCGCGCGCCTTGAGCTGGTACTTCTCGGAGTCGAGGTACTCCTCGCTCCCCGGCTCGAGCGGGGTGTTCTCGCAGAGTTCGTAGCCGCTGTAGACGCCCCAGGCAGGGGAGAGGGTGGCGGCCAGGACGGCACGGGACTCGAAGGCGGGGCGTCCGCCGTGCTGGAGGTGGGCGTGCAGGATGTCGGGGGTGTTGGGGAAGAGGTTGGGCCGCATGTAGGCGGCGGCGTCCCCCGACAGCTCCGTGAGGTACTCCGTCAGTTCCTGCTTGGTGTTGCGCCAGGTGAAGTACGTGTAGGACTGCTGGAAGCCGATCTGGGCGAGGGCGTGCATCATCGCGGGCCGGGTGAAGGCCTCGGCCAGGAAGATCACGTCGGGATCCGTGCGGTTGACGTCCGCGATGACCCGCTCCCAGAACACGAGCGGCTTGGTGTGCGGGTTGTCGACGCGGAAGATCCGCACCCCGTAGGACATCCAGTGCCGCAGCACGCGGACGGTCTCGGAGATCAGCCCCTTCATGTCGGCGTCGAAGGCGAGCGGGTAGATGTCCTGGTACTTCTTCGGCGGGTTCTCGGCGTAGGCGATCGTGCCGTCGGGGCGGTGGTGGAACCACTCGGAGTGCTTGTGCACCCAGGGGTGGTCGGGGGAGCACTGCAGGGCGAAGTCGAGGGCGATCTCCAGCCCGTGGCCCTTGGCCTGTTCCACGAACCAGGCGAAGTCCTCCAGCGTGCCCAGCTCCGGGTGGACGGCGTCGTGCCCGCCCTCCGGCGAGCCGATCGCCCACGGCACGCCGACGTCGTCCGGCTCGGCGTTCAACGTGTTGTTGCGGCCCTTGCGGAACGTCGTGCCGATGGGGTGGATCGGTGGCAGATAGACGACGTCGAAGCCCATCGCGGCGATCGCGGGCAGTCTGCGCGCGGCGGTGCGGAAGGTGCCGTGCGGGCGCTCGGGGGTGCCCTCGGAGCGCGGGAAGAATTCGTACCAGGCCCCGTACAGGGCCCGTTCCCGCTCGACCAGCAGCGGCAGCGGCTCGGCGGCGGATACCAGTTCCCGCAGCGGGCGACGGGCGAGGAGCGCGGCCACCTCCGGCGTCGAGGCCGCCGCGTAGCGCTCGTCGACCGGCGCGGAGTCGTCGAGCAGCTTCTTCGCCGTCTCCCGCAGGAGGGTGCGCTCCGGGCCGCGCGGGGCCTTGGCGGCGGCGCGCTCGAAGAGGCGGCCGCCCTCCTCCAGGACCAGACCCGGGTCGATCCCCGCCGGGATCTTGATCTCCGCGTGGCGGCGCCAGGTGGCGATCGGGTCGCTCCAGGCCTCCACGACGTAGGTCCAGCGACCCATGGTCTCCAGGGTCACATCGGCGCCCCAGCGGTCGCTGCCGGGGGCGAGTTCGCGCATCGGCGTCCAGGGCCCGCGGTCGCCGTCCGGGCTCTTGAGGACCACGTTGGCGCCGATGGCGTCGTGGCCCTCGCGAAACACCGTCGCGGAGATCCGCACCGTCTCCCCGGTCACGGCTTTCGCCGGCCGCCTGCCGCACTCCACGCGCGGTTCGACGTCCCTCACCGGGATACGGCCGATCGCCCTGGTGGACTTCACGCTTGCACCTCCGCTTGCTGAAAATGGCGTTGTTCGCCCGGTGTTGGGCCAACGACCTGCACCCGCGTGGCGTTACGTCTCCGCGGGCAGGCAGCGCAGCGGGCGGGTCACGGCGAGCGTTGCGACCCCGTTCCGCCGGCTCGGCGCCCTGCGCTGCAGCAGGCGGGCGTCCGCACCGGCCCGCAGATACTGTTCGGCGGCCTCGGCGGCCTCCCGTGCGCAGCGCTTGCCCATCAGCACGCACAACGTGTAGCCGCAGTCCTCGAAGGTCGCCCGCGCCGCGCGGTCGCCGGGGCGCGCGAGCATGGCCCGCTCCCAGGCGCGGTAACTGCGCAGGGTTCTGGCGACTTCGGTCTTCGCTGGTTGCAGCATCGCGCGGTTCACCTTCCGGGAGTTCAAGAGGTACGTCGCTCGAGGCGAGCGGGTCGGCTCATGCAGCGAGGCCCTTCACACAGAGGCGCGAAAGCGTCCAACCTCCCGAGGCCTTCACTTATGGTGCACGGCGCATCACCCAACGTCCTGTTGGATCTTGGTTGTGGTGTGCTCGTGTTGCACGAATGGCGTAGCAGCCCCACTGTGGTTGTGACTCAGAAGCGATTGCCGCTCACGCTTCGTGTCGGGTAACTCGACCTGTCGGGCCGAGGAGGAGCGGGAGCCTCGCCGGTGAGGAGCGAACGAGATGAAGACCGCAGTCCCCTGCTACTACCACCTCGACGTGGACGTGAGTCCGGAACGGGTCGCCCAGGTCAGGCGCATACTGGCCGCTCATCTGAGGTACTGGGACCTCGAGACGCTCGTCGAGCCCGTCTGCCACGGCGCCGAGATGCTGCTGAGGGCCATCGACGAACACGCCACGGACAAACGCATCTCGATCGAGATGTGGTGGAACGGCCAGCATCTGATCACCGCCGTCGGCGGCGACGACCGCCGGCTGCGCCCCGACCAGGACCTGCGCTCCTGTCTGGAGCGGATCGCCGCGATGAGCGACGGCTGGGGGTGCTGCGCCACCGACACCGGCAGCAAGGTCATCTGGTTCTCCCAGCGGGCCCGTTCCGGCGAACGTGTGCCGCTCGTGCCCACCGCGCCGACGCCGAGCCTGCGCGAGGTGCTGCGGGTGCCCAGGGAGCTGCCGGCAGCGGCCCTGGCCGCCCCGGAGCGCGAGGCGTGCGGCGTCCTGGCGGCCGCCCGGTGACCTCACGGCGGAACCGGACACACCGCAGTGCAGGGGTGCCCGCCTGGAGCGGGCACCCCTACCCGTTGGGCGCCGACTTCGACGGACAGGGCACCAACTTCGCGCTGTTCAGCGAGGTCGCCCAGCGCGTCGACCTCGTCCTCGTCGACGACGACGGCACCGCCCGCGAGGTCCCGCTGACCGAGGTCGACGGCTTCGTCTGGCACGCCTACCTGCCCGGGACCGGTCCCGGGCAGCGCTACGGCTTTCGGGTGCACGGGCCGTGGGACCCCGATGCCGGCCACCGCTGCAACCCGGCGAAACTGCTCCTCGACCCCTACGCACGGGCCGTCGACGGGCAGATCGACAACCACGCCGCGCTCCTCGAACGGGCCGGCGAGAGCCCCGACCCCGCGGACAGCGCCGGACACACCCTGCTCGGCGTGGTCACCGACCCCGCCTTCGACTGGGGCGACGACGAACCGCGCCGGCGCCCCTACGCCGACACGGTGATCTACGAGGCCCATGTGCGCGGGCTGACCCGCACCCACCCCGACGTGCCGCCCGCGCTGCGCGGCACCTACGCCGGTCTCGCGCACCCCGCGGTGACGGAGCACCTCACCTCGCTGGGCGTGACGGCGATCGAGCTGATGCCCGTACACCAGTACGTCCAGGACGGCGTGCTGAAGGACCGGGGGCTGTCCAACTACTGGGGCTACAACACCATCGGCTTCTTCGCCCCGCACAACGCCTACGCCGCCCACGGCAGCCGCGGCGGGCAGGTCACCGAGTTCAAGACCATGGTGAAGGCGCTGCACGCGGCCGGACTCGAGGTGATCCTCGACGTCGTCTACAACCACACCGCCGAGGGCAGCGAGAAGGGCCCCACCCTCTCCTTCCGCGGCATCGACAATGCCTCCTACTACCGGCTCGTGGACGGCGACTGGTCGCACTACTACGACACCACGGGCACCGGCAACAGCCTGCTCATGCGGCACCCGTACGTCCTTCAGCTGATCATGGACTCGCTGCGGTACTGGGTGACCGAGATGCACGTCGACGGCTTCCGCTTCGATCTCGCCGCCACCCTCGCCCGGCAGTTCCACGAGGTGGACCGGCTGTCCGCGTTCTTCGACCTCATCCAGCAGGACCCGGTGATCAGCCGCGTCAAGCTGATCGCCGAGCCCTGGGACGTCGGCGAGGGCGGCTACCAGGTGGGCAACTTCCCGCCCCTGTGGTCGGAGTGGAACGGCCGCTACCGCGACGCCGTACGGGACTTCTGGCGCGCGGAACCCGGCTCGCTGGGCGAGTTCGCCTCCCGGCTGACCGGCTCCTCCGACCTGTACGACCACAGCAGGCGCCGGCCGCGCGCCAGCGTCAACTTCGTCACCGCGCACGACGGTTTCACCCTGCGCGACCTCGTCTCGTACAACGACAAGCACAACGAGGCCAACGGCGAGGGCAACCGGGACGGCGAGAGCGTCAACCGGTCCTGGAACTGCGGGACCGAGGGCCCCACCGACCGCCCGGCGGTCCTCGCACTGCGCGCCCGGCAGCAGCGCAACCTGCTCGCCACGCTGCTGCTGTCACAGGGCATCCCGATGCTGTCCCACGGCGACGAACTCGGCCGCACCCAGCGCGGCAACAACAACGCCTACTGCCAGGACAACGAAGTCTCCTGGACCGACTGGCGGTTGACCGACGAGCAGCGGGCCCTCACCGACTTCTGCCGAAGCCTCGTCGCGCTGCGCGCCGCCCACCCCGTGCTGCGGCGGCGGCGCTTCTTCCGCGGCGCGACCGTCAGAACCGCCGGGCAGCCCCTGCCCGACCTGGTCTGGCTGCTGCCGGACGCACGCGAGATGACCGCCCGTGACTGGCAGCGCGCCGACGCGCACAGCGTCGGCGTCTTCCTCAACGGCGACGCCATCGCCGAGCCCGACCCGCGCGGCCGGCCCCTCGTCGACGACTCGTTCCTGCTGCTGTTCAACAGCTACTGGGAACCGGTCGTCTTCCGGCTGCCCGGCGCCGCGTACGGCGAACGCTGGACGGTGTGCGCCGACACCGTGGATCCGGACGGCGGGCCCGACGAGACCGAGTACAAGGCGGGCGCGCAGGTGACGCTGGAGGCCCGCAGCCTGATCGTGCTGGCGCGGCCCCCGAAGCGCTCGGAGTAGGGGAGGAGCAGGGGAGCGGGAGCCGGAGTTCAGTGCTCCCGGCGCGAGGTCACCGTGAACTGGGCGCCGTCCGGATCCCGCAGGACCGCCTCGTGTTCGGTCTCGACCAGCACGCTGCCGCCGTGCTTCTCCGCCGCCCGCGCGCACGCCGCCACGTCCGCCACGGCGAAGTGGACCTGCCAGTGCGGACGGATCGTCGGGTCGGGCGCCGCCTCCAGCGCGCCCGACTCGATCCGCGCCACGACATCGCCCCGGCTGCGCAGCACGACCTCACCGCCCTCGTAGCGGACCTCGCAGGCGCCGGGACGGTCCGTGGCCCAGTCGAGGAGCTCGCCGTAGAAGATGGCGGAGTCGAACGCGTCCCGCGTGTGGAGTCTGATGAAGGCGGGCGCCGCCTGCCGCCAGGCCTCCCAGTTGCCGATCAGCTCCCCCTCCCAGACGCCGAAGGTCGCGCCGTCCCGGTCGGCCAGCAGCACCGCCCGGCCCGGCGGGAGCGAGATCGGCCCCACGGCCACGGTCCCGCCGCGCTCCCGGGCCCGGGACGCCGCCTCGTCCGCGCTGGGCACGGCGAAGTACGGCGTCCAGGCGACCGCCATCTGCCACATCGACGCGACGGCGGCCACCCCGGCGACCGGGACGTTGCCGACCAGTGCCGTGCGGAAGTGGTCGCCGAGCACACCCCGACGCCACTCCCAGCCCAGCACGGCGCCGTAGAAGTCCTGAGTGGTCTCCAGATCGCGGCTGGTCAGGCTCACCCAGCAGGGCGCGCCGAACACGGACTGCGTGGAGACGGCTCTCCGCGCACCGGAGGCGGGGGTCGGGCGATGGTTCATGGCACTCGCGTTCCTGGTCTCTCGGTCGGCGGGCGGGCGGTTCACCACCAGTGTCCGGCCGGAACCGTCCGAGGCGCCTGCCGAGTGATCCGGGCGAGGTCAGTTCGGGGCCGGCGGGTTCGTCTCGGCGGCGATCCCCTCGATCTCCTCGCGCAGCCGTGCGAGGAGACCGCTCAGCAGCCGCGAGACGTGCATCTGCGAGATGCCCAGCTGCTCCGCGATCCGGCTCTGTGTCATGCCCGCGAAGAACCGCAGGTAGAGGATGGTCCGTTCGCGTTCGGGCAGCGCCCGCAGACAGGGTGCGACGGCCACCCGGTCGACGACCGTGTCGAAGCCGGGGTCGGGGACGCCGAGGGCGTCCTCGAGGGCGTAGCCGTCGGTGCCGGGCAGCTCGGCCTCCAGCGACAGCGCGGTGAAGCACTCCAGCGCCTCCGCGCCGGTGCGCACCTCGTCCTCGGTCAGCTGCGCGTACGCGGCGATCTCGGCGTCGGTCGGCGACCGTCCCGGAGTCGTCTGGGCCAGCTCCTTCGCGGCGTGCCGGACCCGGTTGCGCAGGTCCTGGACCCGGCGCGGCACGTGCAGCGTCCACATGTGATCGCGGAAGTGGCGCTTGATCTCCCCCGTGATCGTCGGCACCGCGTATGCCTCGAAGGCGCGGCCGCGGTCCGGATCGTAGTGATCGACGGCCTTGACGAGACCCAGGGCCGCGACCTGGTACAGGTCCTCCAGGGCCTCGCCGCGTCCCCGGAACCGGACGGCTATCCGCTCGGCCATGGGCAGCCAGAGGCGGACCAGCTCGTCCTTGAGCGCCTGGCGCTCCGGCCCGTCGGGCAGCCCGGTCAGCCGTACGAAGGCATCGGTGGTGTCCGGGGCGTCGTCGTGGGGGTGCTGCCTGGATCGGACGGTCGTCGTACGCATGATGCGCGCCTCCCTCAGGAGGGTGCCGGGTCCCACGGACGTGCCTCCTGTCCGAAGCACTTCGTGCCCGATTCCCGGCATCGAGCATTTTGAAACGGTATTCACCTATTTATACAGCGTTGCTCTTGACCCCCGCTCTTGACCTTCCCTTGAGCCGATTACCTCTGACACAGAGGTAATGTCGGATGTGTGGCAGGAGACGCGGAGGACGAGACGTTCCCGGAAGAGCTCGCCGACGCGCTCGTCGGCGTCCAGCGGCTGCTCAGGAGGCGGCTGCGGGCCGGGCTGACCGTGCCGCGGCTGCGGGGCGCCGAGGTCGAGCTGCTCCGGCTGGTCGAGACCCGGCCCGGGATCGGCGTGTCGGAGGCCGCGAAGGAGCTGTACCTCGCGGGCAACTCCGTCTCGACCCTCGTCAACCAGCTGGTCAAGGACGGCTACCTGGTCCGGGAGCAGGACCCGGCCGACCGGCGGGCCGCCCGACTGCTGCTCACCGAGGCGGCCGAGACCCGGCTGCGGGCCTGGCAGGCACGGCGCGCCGCGCTCGTCGGCCGACACGTCGCCCGGCTCGACGCCGCCGACCGGGAGGCCCTGCGCGCGGCGCTCCCGGCCCTGCGCGCACTCGCCGTCGATCTGCACGAGGAGGCCGAGGACTCATGACGACCGACACCGACACCGACGCTGACACCGCCCCGGACGCCGTCGCCTGTACGCGGCTCGCGTACGCGTTCGGCGACACCCGGGCCGTCGACGGGCTGGAGCTGACCGTCCGGGAGGGCGAGGTCTTCGGCCTGCTCGGGCCCAACGGAGCCGGCAAGACCACCGCCATCCGCTGCATCACCACGCTGCTGCCGGTCCCCTCCGGCATGGTGCGCGTCTTCGGCCACGACGCCGCCGGGGACCGGATGGCCGTACGCCGACTGCTCGGCTATGTGCCGCAGCAGCTCTCCGCGGACGCGGGCCTGACCGGCCGGGAGAACGTCGCCCTGTTCGCCCGGGTCTTCGACGTGCCCCGGCGCGAACGGGCCGCACGCGTCGGGCAGGCGCTGGCCGCCGTCGACCTCTCGGAGGCCGCCGACCGGCTGGCCGGCACCTACTCCGGCGGCATGGTCCGCCGCCTCGAACTGGCCCAGGCCCTGGTCAGCGCGCCCCGGCTGCTGATCCTCGACGAGCCGACCATCGGCCTCGACCCGATCGCCCGAACGAGTGTCTGGGAGCACATCACGGCCGTCCGCGAGGCCACCGGCATGACGGTCCTGGTGACCACGCACTACATGGACGAGGCCGACCAGTACTGCGACCGGGTCGCCCTGATGCACCGCGGCCGGATCCGCGCCCTCGGCACCCCCGTCGAGCTCCGGCAGGGGCTCGGCGAACGCCGACGGGCCGAGGGCGCGGCGGCCACGGATCCGCTGCCGACCCTGGAGGACGTCTTCCGGGAGGTCGCCGGCAGCGGCCTCGACGAGCAGGCAGGAGGTTTCCGCGATGTCCGAAGCACCCGCCGCACCGCCCAGCGCGTCGGCTGACCGCGCCCGTGCCCAGGGCATCGAGCTGCTGCTGGTGCCGCCCCGGCCCCGCGCCGGCCGGCTGCTGCTGCCCGCCAGGATCGCCGCCCTGTGCGCCGTCGAACTGCAGAAGCTGCGCCACGATCGCACCGAGCTGTACACCCGGGCCGTCCAGCCCGCCCTGTGGCTGCTGATCTTCGGCCAGACCTTCACCCGCATCAAGGCGATCCCGACCGGCGGCATCCCCTACATCGACTACCTGGCGCCCGGCATCATCGCCCAGTCCGCGATGTTCATCGCCATCTTCTACGGCATCCAGATCATCTGGGAGCGGGACGCCGGCGTGCTGAACAAGCTGCTGGTGACGCCCACTCCGCGCTCCGCGCTGATCACCGGCAAGGCGTTCGCGGCCGGGGTGAAGTCGGTGATCCAGGCGGTCGTCGTGGTCGTCATCGCCGCCCTGCTCGGCGTCGCCCTGACCTGGAACCCGCTCAAGCTGCTCGGGGTCGCCGCGATCGTCGTCCTCGGCTCGGCCTTCTTCTCCTGTCTGTCGATGACCATCGCGGGCATCGTCCTGAGCCGCGACCGGCTGATGGGCATCGGCCAGGCGATCACCATGCCGCTGTTCTTCGGCTCCAACGCCCTCTACCCGGTCGACATCATGCCGGGCTGGCTCCAGGCCGTCAGCAAGGTCAACCCGCTCAGCTACGAAGTGGACGCCCTGCGCGGGCTGCTCCTCGGCACGCCCGCGCACCTCGCCCTCGACTTCGGGGTGCTGATCGTGGCGGCGGCGCTCGGCATCACCGCGGCCTCCTCGCTCCTGGGGCGGCTGGCCCGCTGATCTTGGCCGGGGACGTGATGTGCGGCACGCCCCCGGCAAGCCCTTTCCCGGCCTGTCGGCGGATTGTCCCTGCGCACGGCTTGATCAGTGATCAAAGGGGTTGAATTCCCTGGCCACAGCGCATTCTGCTCATTTGACAGTGCGCTCGGCACACGGATAGGAAGCAGCCGGTAGCAAGTCGAGAGGTGGACTGTGTACGAGCCGAACGTGGTCGGGGACTGGCATGAGTACGACGAGTACGCCGGTCTGCGGGTCCGCGTCCACCGCATGGAGCAGAGCGAGCCGCCGCGGGGGCGCGACGACGCAGCCGAGGGGCTGACCTATTTCAGCCTGCGGGTGACCGTCGAGAACCGGGGCAGCCTGAACCCCACGATCCATCTCGAGGACGGCCAGATCGACGTACGGCTCGGGCCGGACGGCGAGAGCGCGTTCATCGACTGGCGCAACTCGCAGTTCATCGAGGGCTTCGACGTCTATCCGCTGCGCCGGGTCACCGCCGTGCTGTACGCCGCGGGACCCGAGGCGTCCCTCGGGCAGGTGGACGTCCAGATCCAGCTGCGGGTCGACGACGACTGGGCCGACCGACGGCTGTGGACGGGCGGCATGGGGCTGCACGAGGGGGCCTGCGGGGCTTCGGCCGGGGCCGCCCGCGACAGCCTGGCCCGCCAGGTGAGCAACTTCCTGCGCGACCAGGCCGAAGAGGGCACCGCCTGACCGGCGACGCCCTCTCCCGTACGTGCGGCTGTCGAACGGTCAGTGCGGGATGCCGTCGATGATCTCGCGCGCGCCCTGACGCAGCAGCGACACCGCCACCGAGGTGCCGAGCGTCGCCGGGTCGAGGCGGCCCGCCCACTCGTGGGCGTTCAGCCGGGTCTTGCCGTCCGGGGTGAACACACAGGCCCGCAGGGACAGTTCGCCGCTGCGGTCGACCCGCGCGAAGCCCGCGATCGGGCTGTTGCAGTGCCCCTGGAGGACGTGCAGGAACATGCGCTCCGCCGTGGCCTCCCGATGGGTGGCCGGATCGCCGAGCCCGCTGACCGTGTCGATCAGCTCGCTGTCGCCCTCACGGCACTGCAGGGCGAGGATGCCCGCGCCGATCGGCGGCATCATCGTCTCCGGCGACAGCACCTCGCTGATCACGTCACGCCGGTCGATGCGCTCCAGGCCGGACACCGCGAGCAGCAGCGCGTCCGCCTCGCCCGTCGCGAGCTTCTCCAGCCGCCGGTTGGCGTTGCCGCGGAACGGCACGCACTCCAGGTGCGGGTGGGTGGCGGCGAGCTGGGCGATCCGGCGCACCGAGGAGGTGCCGATGCGGGTCCCGGCCGGCAGCTCGTCCAGGGTGAGGCCGCCCGGGTGCACCAGGGCGTCCCGGATGTCGTCGCGCTGCAGGAACGCGGCGAACACCGTGCCCGCGGGGAGCGGCCGGTCGGCGGGGACGTCCTTGACGCAGTGCACCGCGAGATCCGCCTCACCGGCCAGCAGCGCGGCGTCGACCTCCTTGGTGAACGCGCCCTTGCCGTCGACCTTGGACAGGTCGCCCATCCACTTGTCGCCGGTGGTCTTCACCGGGACGACCTCGGTGCGCACGGCGGGATACAGGACGGTCAACTCCGCGCGGACCCGCTCCACTTGGGCCAGGGCCATGGGCGAGTCGCGGGAGACGATGCGGATCAGTTCCGGAACGGACATGCGGGACACGATAGACCCTCGCGGCCCGTGCCCCGCACCGCTTGCAGGTTTCGGCCACGTGTCACCGCTTCGCCCGCCAGTCGAAGGGGTAGAGGTCCGTGGCCCAGTCCGGCGAGACGGCGTCGAGCTCGGCGACGCGCGCCGGCGTGCGCAGCAGACAGCGGTGGCGCAGCAGGTCGATCCGCTCGGCGGGCGTCAGCAGGGCCGTGTGGGGGTCGTCCCGCACCGAATGGGCGTCGTCGCGGCCCTCGGCGTTGAGCAGGTCGCCCTCGGCGGTACGGACGTCCACCCTGAAGTCCGTACGCCACTGGGAGTTGTGCCCCCAGCCCAGGGACTCGTCGACGGTCGGGCGGTGCCGGCGCAGAAACGTCCAGTACAGGGGCGAGCGGTCGGCGACCCCGCGTTCGGCGTGCCGGACGCCCGCGCGCACCCGGACCCCGGCACGGCCGAACAGGACGGGTCCCAGCCGGAGCCCCGGCCAGACCACCCCGGTGATCCGCACCGGCTCGTCCGGGTCCTCGGCCTGCTCCACCGCCACGATCTCGTGCCGGAACGGGTCGAACGCCCCGCTCTCCTCGAAGGGCGTCATCCCGAGCCCGGCGAAGAGGGTCGCGTACTCGTCCGGTCCCACCGTGGGCCAGTGATGGAGGCGGTCCTCCTCGCCGGGGGCGGGCGGCGGCTGGCGGGACAGCAGCAGCACATCGCTGACCCGGCTCAGCGCGTACAGCTCCCAGAGCAGTTCCGCCCGCCGGTCCTGCGGGCCGGTGCGAGCGGCCAGCACACCGGCGCCCGCGAGGAGTTCGGTGCGGTAGGCGCCCTCGGCGCGGGCCAGCCAGGCCGCCATGACCGGGGCGGGGTCGCGGTCCGCCGTTCCGTCGCGCAGCGCCTCGTACAGCCGACGGGCGCCCATCCCCTCGCGTCTCAGGGGTTCACCCGCAGGCTGAAGCGCCGTTTGTCGGTGCCCAGGGCGCCGTTGCGGGCGTAGAAGCGGATCGCGCCGTGGTTCCAGGCGGGGGTCTGCCACTGCACCTCGGCCAGGCCCAGGCTGCGGGCCCGGTCCGCGACCGCGTCCAGCATCAGCGGGCCCAGTCCGAGGCCGCGGTGGCCGGGGGCGAGGAACAGACAGTCCATGTGGAGGTACTCGCGGCCCTCCCAGGTGGAGAGCTCGGGCGCGCAGGTGGCGTAGCCGACCAGCTCGCCGTCGGGCAGTTCGGCGACCAGACAGCACAGCCGGGGGGCGGGGTCGTCGAAGAGCAGCACGGCCAGCCGCCCCGCGAGGTCGGGGGCCGGCGGGGCGGCGCGCTCGTACTCCGCGTGCTGGGCGGCCAGTTCGGCGACCCGCGGCAGATCCGACCGCTCGGCGTGCCGGACCCGGGCGGCGCTCACCTGACGTCTCCCTCGACGATGTCCGCGCCCCACGCGGCGAGCCGCTCCGGGAGGGAGCCGGCGCCGTCGAGGACCTGCCGTGCGAAGGCGTCGCGTTCATGGGCCAGGACGGCGGCCTCCCACACGCACGGGGCGAGCCCCGCTCTCGCGGGCCGCAGGGCCTCCGGTCGGCCGGCCGGACCGGTGAACACCGCCAGGTCCGACATATGGCCCTCGATCCAGTTGTGGATCAGGAGGTAGTCCCCGTCGCCGCCCGCGTGCACCAGCACGACGGCCAGGCCGAGCGAGCCCCGCAGCACGCCGAGCGCCAGGTGGCCCTCGGCGACCCGCAGCGCCTCCCGGGCGTCCCGCTCCGTCACCGTCCGCCCCGGCGCCTCGATCGCGTACGCCTTGACCAGGTGTCCGGCGACCTCCTGGGCGCCCAACGGGCGGACGGCACGGGCATGGTGACCCTCGGCGAGCGCGCGCAGCTCCTTCGCCGGGACGGCCGACGGCAGTTCGTCGTGAAGATCCATCCGAACATCATGCGGCGTACGTGCGCCGCCGTCCACGGTCGAGGTACGGACCGGTCGGTTCAGTGTGGCCGAGGACCGGCCCCGGGACGGCCCCGAACACGGGGTGCTGCCTCGGGGCCGATCCCGGCCCGGGGTCACGCGTTGGGGTCGAAGGAGATCCCGGACGGCTTGGCCGACGACAGGTTGCCGGCGAAGCTGGCGTCCTTCAGACCGAAGTTGGCGCTGCCGAAGTCGTACGCGCTCAACTTGTCCCGCAGGCCCGACGGGTAGCCGTTCCAGCCGACCAGCGGCGGGTACTGCCAGGTGCCCTTGGCGTTCTCCGGCGGCTCGTCGTTGGAGTTGCCCAGCCGGAAGCAGTGCGTGCTGATGCCGTCCTTGTGGTAGACGGCCTTCGCGTGGGTGCCCTCGAAGCGCACCGTGGACGCGGCGTGCACGGTGAACGAGCCGTGGTTGGACGTCGAGACGTACTGCACCGCGCCGTTCTGCACCCAGACCACGACGTGCTCCCAGTCGTGCCGGTGCCCGCCTATGCTGCTGTTCGCCAGCGCCTGGTCCTTCTCGAAGTACAGGCTGTACATGTACGCGCACCAGCCGTTGTTGCACTTGTAGCGCGAGTAGCTGTTGGTGTTGTCCAGGTCGGAGGCGTCGTGGCAGTCGCCGCTGAGCGAACCGGTCGGCTTCAGACCGCCGTTGATCGAGCCGTCGGGTCCGATGGCGGGCGTGGGGTAGCACCCGTCCGTGTCGTAGTCGAAGGCGGGCTGGTACGTCAGCTCGGCGGCCTCGGCGTTCTGCGGGAGCGCCTGGGGAGGAGCGGCGAAGGCGGCCGAGGGGACGGCGAGGACCAGCGCGGCGGCACCGGCGAGACCGGTGAGCCATCTCCTGCGGTGGGCCTTGAACGTGGCTGAGGACACGGCGTTCTCCTCGTGAGGGGGGCGCAGCCGAACGGCTGTGGGGGAAAAGGAAGTTCAGCTTCCAGGGTTTTCACTTCCGCGCCAAGAGGTCGCAGGCGTATCAGTGATGAAGGACAGCCCAATACTTGGTCACCTGATGCCGGGTCAGGCGGAAGTGTCCGGAAGGTCCGCCGCCGACTCCTCGGGCGTCAGGTCGACACGTAGCCGCAGCCACGACGGCTGGCGCAGCAACCCCGCCCGGGTGCGCGTGCGGTAGCGGACCTCGCCGACCAACCGGGGCACGACCCAGTGCGCGCCCGCCGCCGGCGGCACGGAGTCGAAGGGGCACACCCCGGTCTCGGCGGTCCGCAGCAGCGCCGCGAGCTCGACGCGCTCGGCCTCGCTCCAGCCGGTGCCCACGTTGCCGACGTACCGCAGACCCGTCGCGGCGCGCTGTCCGACGAGGACGGCGCCGGGCAGCCCGGTCAGCCGCCCCTTGCCGGGCAGCCAGCCGCCGACCAGGACGTCCGCGACCGACATGTTCCGGATCTTGATCCAGGACCGGGAGCGCACCCCCGGTTCGTACACCGAGTCGAGCCGTTTGCAGACCAGCCCCTCCAGCCCGTGCGCGCGGGTCGCCTCCAGCGCCTCCCGCCCATGTCCGACCAGGGCGCCCGGCGTCGACCAGCACGGCCCGTCCAGCTCCAGCGCCTCCAGCCGGGCCCGGCGCCGCAGGTAGGACACGGGGAGCAGGGAACGCCCGCCCAGGTGCAGCACGTCGAACAGGACGAGGTGCACCGGAGCTGCCGCCGCCAGCCGCGCGGCCTTGCCCGGCGCCTGCACCAGCCCCATCCGGGACTGCAGCAACTGGAAGTCGGCGCGCCCGTGTTCGTCCAGGGCGAGCACCTCCCCGTCCAGCACGGCCGGCGTCGCGCCGAGCGCCGCGCCCAGCGGCCGCAGCTCGGGATAGGCGCCGGTGATGTCCTCCCCCGAACGGGCGCGCAGGGTGATGCTCCCGTCCCCGGCGAGGTACACGACGGCCCGCTGCCCGTCCTGCTTGGTCTCGTAGGCCCACCGGGCGTCCTGGGCGGCGGGCGGCAGCCGGCCCGGGGAGGCGAGCATGGGGGCGATGCGCGGGAGGGTCACGGGTGAGTTGTGGACGCCGCCGGGCCGCCGCACGCGGCCGACGCCCCGGTTTCGCCTGAACGGCGCTGTGCCCGACGAGCCGTCAGCAGTCGCCGGTCGGCGGCGCGGGCGCCTGGACCAGGCCCGTCCGGTAGGCGACGACGACCAGCTGGGCGCGGTCGCGGGCGCCGAGTTTCGTCATGGCGCGGTGCACATGGGTGCGGACCGTGAGCGGGCTGACGAAGAGCTTCTCGGCGATCTCCTCGTTGGAGCAGCCCTCCGCGACCCAGGCCATCACCTCGCGCTCGCGGGCGGTCAGCGCCGTCAGGTCGTCGGGGGCGGCGAGCCGGGCGCCCTCCGCCGGGGAGGCCAGGAAACGGGTGATCAGGGAGCGGGTGGCGAGCGGGGAGAGGAGGGACTCGCCGCAGGCGACGGTGCGGATGCCGTCCAGGAGGGCGTCGGCGGTGACGTCCTTGCCGAGGAAGCCGCTCGCGCCGGACCGCAGCGCCCGCGCGACGTACTCGTCTATCTCGAACGTCGTCAGGATCAGCACCCGGGTGCCGGACAGGTCGGGGTCGGCGCACACGGTGGAGGTCGCAGCGAGGCCGTCGGTGCCGGGCATGCGGATGTCCATGAGGACGACGTCCGGACGGTGCAGCCGGGCGAGTTCGACGGCCTCGGCGCCGTCGGTGGCCTCGCCCACCACCTCCATGTCGTCGCAGGAGTCGACGAGGATCCGGAAGGTGGCCCGCAACAGGGCCTGGTCGTCGGCGAGCAGCACGCGGATGGTCATGGGGTCCGTTCTCGGGGCGCGGAAGTGTCGGGGTAGAGGGGAAGCCGGGTGGTGACCTGGTAGCCGCCCTCGGGACGGCGCCCGGCCCGCAGGACACCGCCCACGGACTCGGCGCGCTCGCGCATGCCGATCAGGCCGAAACCCCGGCCGACCGGGGCCGCGGCGGGCACGGCGGTCCCGTCGTCGGTGACGGTGATCGTCAGCCGGTCGCGGCCGAAGTGCAGCCGCACCCGGGCCGTGCGCGCGCCCGCGTGCTTGCTGACGTTGGTCAGCGCCTCCTGCACGATGCGATACGCCGTCAGGTCCACGCCCGGGGTGAGCGGCCGCGCCGTGCCCTCGGTCGCGATCCGGACGTCGAGGCCCGCGCACGCACAGGCCTGCATCAGTTCGGCCAGCTGCGCCAGACCGGGGCTCGGCGCGAGCGGCGCGTCGCCGTCGCCCGCCTGACGCAGCAGACCGACCGTGGCCTTGAGCTCGCGCAGCGCCGAGGAGGTCGTGCCGGCGAGGTCGGTGAGCAGGCCCTGGACGCGGTCGGGGTGGGTGCGCGCGAGGTGGGCCGCCGTGCCCGCCTGGGCGTTGGCCAGCGCCAGGTGGTGGGCGACGACGTCGTGCAGCTCCCGGGCGATGCGCACCCGCTCCTCGACGACCCGGCGCTGCGCCTCCTCCTCGCGGCCGTGCTCGGCGTGCTCGGCGCGGGCCTGCACGGCGTCGACGTAGGCCCGTTGCAGGCGGACCAGGTTGCCGATGACGACCGGGAACAGCAGCCAGACCGCGGGGCTGATCGTCTTCAACGGCCAGGGGTGGTGCCCGGAGGGGTCCGCGACCAGGGCGGTCGGCACGATCAGGGCGAGGACGGCGAAGTAGTGGCGGCGGGACGTCCGGCGGCCGGTGCTCACGGTCAGCCGGTAGAGGGCGAGCATCAGGGGCCCCAGCAGCAGCGGGGTGACGAGGTCGCCGCACGCGATCGCGACGGTGACGCAGACCGCCGTCACGGCCACCGCCCCACCGGGACGACTGCGCTGCCACAGCAGCAGCGCACCGCAGGAGACCAGCCCGAGGGCGATCGTCGGACCCGCCGCCACCGGCGGTCCGCCGGCGGGCACGCGGATCTCGCTGCCGAACAGGAAGGCGGCGAAGAGCAGGACGGCCGTCATCGTGTCGACGGTGCGGGCGTGGTCGTCCGCATAGCGCTGCCAGGGGATGATCATCGGCCCTCCGGTCGGGGCCCGGGCCGCGCTTCGCGCCGGGAAGGCCCGACGGGGGCGCCGCTCACCACACGCACGGCAGCTCGACCTCGATCACCGTCGGCCCGCCCACGGGGCTGCTCACCCGTACCGTCCCGTCGAGCGCGGCGACCCGGCGGCGCATGCCCAGCAGCCCCGAGCCCGCGCTCTCGTCGGCCCCGCCGCACCCCTCGTCGCGCACCCGCACGCCGAGTCCGGTCCGGGTGCGGGCCAGCACGACCTCCGCCCGGTCGCAGCCGCTGTACTTCGCGGCGTTGGTCAGCGCCTCGGCGATCACGAAGTAGGCGGCCGCCTCCACGGCGGCCGGCGCCCGGGGCCCGTCCGCCGGCCTGTCCTCCAGGTCGTCTGCCCGGACGGCCACCTTGAGGCCGCTGCCGGCCGCGAGGGCCCGGACGGCTCCCACCAGGCCTCGGTCGGTGAGGATCGGCGGATGGATGCCGCGCACCACGTGCCGCAGCTCCGTCAGCGCCTCCTCGGCCTGGTCCTGCGCGTCGGCGAGCAGCTTGCGCGCCGCCTCGGGGTCGGCCCCGTACGCCCGCTGGGCCAGCCCGATCCGCATGGAGAGCGAGACGAGGCGGGCCTGCGCGCCGTCGTGCAGGTCCCGTTCGATCCGGCGCAGTTCGGCTCCGTGCGCGGCGACCGCGTCCGCCCGGGTCGCGGTGAGCTGCTCCACCCGCCTGGCCAGCAGCGCCTTGGGGGAGGGCCGCAGCAGGGCGGCCGACCAGCGCGCCTCCAGGTCCGCGAGCCTGACGATCAACGGCAGGACGAGCGCCTCGCGCCCCAGCAGCCCGCTCCACACACCGTCGACGACGAGCCCCGCCGGCCACAACGGCAGCATCAGCACCGTCAGCCAGCCGTAGGCGTAGTACGCCGCCAGCCAGCGCACGTCGGTCAGCGTCCCGGGGTCCGTGACGGCCGTCCGCACCCGCTCGCGCACGGGCCCGGTGATCGGCCGGTACGCCTCCGGGATCTCCCGGCCGGTCCGGTCGGCCGTCAACCGCCGCTTGGCTCCGGCGATCCGACGGATCAGCAGCACGGTCTCGGGCAGCAGCCAGATCCCGACGACCGCGACCGTGCCGGTGGCGGCGATCAGCAGGACGGTGATGAAGAGGTACGACCCGAAGGCCATGACCGCGGCGAGGAAGAGGTGGACCGTGGCCCGCGCCGCCTGTCGCAGGGTCGCGCGCATGGAGTGCCGTTTCCGGTGAGGGGGGCGGGAGAGCGGGGGAGAGGGGCGGATGAGATCCGCTGTGGTTCGGCCGCGCCCCGAAGGGCGCGGGGAACCGTGCGACCGGCCACGACGGCGCCGCGGAAGAACGGCGGCGCCGTCGTGGCACGTCCGACGGAGCGTCAGTCGTCCAGCGTGACGACGATCTTCTCCGCCGCGCCCGGCGTCCGGGCCAGCTCGAAGGCGTGCTCGGCCTCGGCGAACGGGACGCGGTGGCTGATCAGCTTGGCGAACCGCTCCTGGTGCTCGACCAGTTCCGGGGTCACCTCGAAGATCTCGGTCGGGTAGCCCTGGGAGGCGACCAGGGTCAGCTCGCTGCGGAGCATGCCGCCGAGGTCGATCTCGCCCTTCTTCTGCACGGCCACCATGACCAGCTTCGCGTGCCACTTCGCCGACTGCACCACGGTGTTGAACACGACCGGGGCACCGGCCGCGTCGATGAAGATGTCGGTGCCCGGCCGGGGCTGGCCGAGGGCGTTGGCGCTCTGGCCGTGCAGCTCGGTCAGCCGCGCGGCCACGTCCTCCTCGGCGGAGTTGACGACGGCGTCCGCACCCACGGCCAGTGCCTTCTCCAGCCGGGAGGGGATGACGTCCACGACGACCACGTGCTGCACACCGCGCAGCTTCAGCCAGATCGCCGCGCCCAGACCGATCGGCCCGGCGCCGAACACGACGACCTTGTCGTCGGGCCCCGCCTCGGAGCGGTTGACGGCGTGCCGGGACACGGCCATCGGCTCGTTGAGGGAGGCCACGTCGAACGGCACGGTGTCGGGGAAGACAGCGACGCTCCTGCCGACCTCCGCGTTCTCGATCAGCAGGTACTCGCTCATCCCGCCGAACCTGCCGCCGCAGCCGATGATGCCGGTGGGCGCGTCCTGCGGATTGACGACCACGCGGTCGCCCGCCTTCAGGCCCTTCACCTCGGCGCCCACCGCCACGACCTCACCGGCCGGCTCGTGGCCGAGCGGCACGGGGACCAGCTCGCCGCCCAGGTGGGCACGGGCGGGCATGCCGCCCATGTGCAGGAAGGTGACGTCGGTGCCACAGATGCCGCAGGCGCGGATCCGTACGAGGGCGTCCTTGGGACCGGGCGTCGGTCGCTCGACGTCCACGACCTCGATCTTGTCGACGCCGCCGGTCCGGACGGACTTCATCGTGCTCATGGGGGCCTCTTTCAGGTAACGGATATCGGGTATCGGAATCGGTTGTGTGGACATCGGTGGGACGGTCAGGCGCCGAGAGTCTTCAGGACGGCGTCCGCCATGCCCTGCTCGCCGCGCTCGTTGGGGTGGACGGAGGCGGCCGGGGCCAGCGGAACGAGCGGCTCGATCCAGCGCACCCGACGGTCGGCGCAGGCGTCCCGCCCGACCGAGGGCGTGTACGTGTCGACGTAGTCGGCCCCCGCCTTCTCGGCCCGCTCGCGCAGCATGCCGTTCAGCTGCTGCTCCTTGTCGTGGAGGTAGGCGACGTCACCGGCGGCGAGGCCCATCTCGCTGCCGCAGCCGGTGGTGTGCGACGGCAGGATCGCGGGGTAGCCCACCACGTAGACCCGGGCCTCGGGCGCGCGGCGCCGGACCTCGGCGAGGGCCCGGTCCAGCCGTTCGTCCGCCGCCTCGATCCGCTGCTCCACCTCGTCGGCGCCGTCGGAGACATAGCGGTCCTTGCAGGGGGCGTCCCCGCCGCCGGCATCGAGGTCCTTGAGATCCTTGATGCCCTTCAGGCCGCTCAGCGCGAAGTTCAGCACCCCGGACTTCACGCAGGTCTTCACGAGCGAGGCGAAGCCGATGTCGTTGCCGCCCATGCCGAGGGTGACCAGCCGGGTCCGGTCCGACAGGGCGGACAGCTGCGCCGGGTTGGTGCCCCGGTCCGTGGACTGGGCGGCGGTCAGGTCGGCGACGGTCGCTCCGCTGCAGCTGACGTCACGGAAGTCGGCGGCGGGCAGGCCCAGCCGGCGGGCGACCAGCGCCGGGTAGTTGCGGTCGGAGCGCTCGCACCCGGCCGGGCTGCCGTTCTGGCCGGGGATGTCGGGGCCGGCGGTGTAGGAGTCGCCCAGCGCGACGTAGGGGCCGCTCGGCGGGTCGGACTCGGGGTTGTCGTCGGGTCGGCCGACCACGATCGCGGTGGTCAGCACGCCGCAGGCGAGCGCCCCGGCCAGCGCGGCTCGTACCGAGGTCTTCATGGGAGGTCCTGTCTGTCGTCCCGGGTGATCCACGCCGTGGGGCTCCGGTGGGGGAGCCCTGCTCGGCCGGGGGAGAGACGGCCGGGGCGGCCGAGCGGGCGTGGAGGGGTGGAGGGGTGGAAAGGGGTCCCGGGACCCGGCGCCGGCAGGGGGGAGTGAGCCGGCTGCCGGGCCCGGGGACGGCGCCGATCCCCGTCCCCACGGGTTCGGCGCCCGGGAGCCTGCCTCCGCTCAAGGCGGCTCCGGTCGGTGCGGTTCGGGTCGTTGCGGTTGGGTCGGTGCGGTGCGGTGCGGCGAAGTGACGTGCGGTGCAGTGACGTGCGGTGCGGGTCGGTTCGTGGTGGTTCGGTTCAGCTGCGCCACCGGATTGCTTGAGTTAGGCAAACACATCTGGATTACTTGAGTCAAGCAAACGCCGAGATTTACTTGAGTCAGGCAAGCAGAAAGGTAGGGTGAGAGTCATGTCCCCCTCACCGCCCGCAGTGCCCCCCGCCTCGCCCGCAGCGGTCGAGATAGAGCGGGCCCTCACTCAGGTGGCCTATCTGAGCGTCCGTGCGCGGCAGCACGACCGGCTGGTCGCCCTGGCGGGCGTGCCGCTCGACCGGGCGGCCGTGGCGATGCTGCGCCAGATCGCCGACCACGACCCCCTGCGCCCGGGGGAGCTCGCCCAGGTGCTCGCCGTCCAGGCCTCCCATGTCACCCGTCAGGTGCAGCGGCTGCAGAAGGCCGGATATGTGACCCGGGTGGCCGATCCCGAGGACAGCCGCTCCCGGCGCATCCGTCTCACCCCGCTCGGCGAGGACGCCGTGGCGCGGCTGGGCGACGCGGGCGCCCGGGGCATGCAACTGGTCCTGGCCGACTGGTCGCCGTGCGAACTGCGGCAGCTCGCCGACCTGTTCCACCGCATGGTGGACGTCTTCGACCGCCCTGACGGCGAAAGGCGTGTGTCCGATGCGGGCGCCGCGTCATCCAGGGCGTGACGACCGACGGTTCGGCCTCACGGACCCCATGGGCGACACGGACCTCCCCGAACCGTCGACCTGCCCGAGCCCGAGCCCGAGCCCTAGCCCGAACTTGTCCCCTAGCCCGAACTTGTCCCCTAGCCCGAACTCGTCCCCGGGCCCGAACTCGTCCCCGGGCCCGAACTTGGGCCTGAGCCCGAATCCGAACCCGAGCCCGAGTCCCCGAGGAACGGTTGCGGCCATGTACGGCGACGCGAGTGAGACAACGTCCTCTGTGAGCGGGAAGCCGTCCCTCGCCCGCGGTGCCGGACAGCATGTCCTGGTCGTCGCCGGCGAGCCGGACATCGCCGAACTGCTTGCCACCACCCTGGAGTTGGCCGGCTACCGGATCACTCTCACGGGCGCGGCGGTCGAGGCGCTGGTCCACCTCGACGCGCTGCGGTTCGACCTGTTGGTCGTCGACGCCGATCTGCCGGACCTGGCCGGGCTGGGCGCGGCCGGCCGCCCGGTGATCGTCCACCGGCCGCCGGTCCTCTATCTCACGGCCTACGACTCCCTCGGCCGCCTGCTGCCCGAACTCGGCCTGGGGGAGAAGGACTACGTCACCAAGCCGTTCCGGGTGGCCGAGGTGCTCACCCGTATGCAGCTGCTGCTGCGCGCGGCCTCGCCGGGCAGCCGCCCGGAGCGCGCCCCGGCCTACGGCGACCTGGTCCTGGACGACACCCTGTGCCGGGCCCGGCGCGGCGCCCGCGGCCTCGACCTGACGCCCGCCGAGTACCGCCTGCTGCGTCACCTCCTGGTCAATGCGCACCGGGTGCTGTCGAAGGAGCAGATCAGCCGGTTCGTCTGGGGCGACTTCCGGGGCGACAACGCGATCGAGCAACTCGTCTCGCGGCTCCGGCGCAAGGTGGACCGTGACGCGCCCGCGCTGATCCACACGCGCCGGGGCTTCGGCTACTGGCTGGGAAAGGCGGACGGCGACGGCTGAGAGTCGACGGTGCAAACGCTGAAGGCGCTGTGTACCGACGGGTGACGGGCGGTGTCGCGAGGGTGTGGCGCCGCCCGTACGCGTTCGTGGCGAACCCGTCGTGATCGGGCCAATCGGCAGACTGTGCAGGTGAGTTGAGGAAACGTTTCCTGCGTGTGACGAACCCCAACTCCCCATGTGATCCACGTCACGTCAGGCTTCTGTCAGGGAACTGACCGGAACGCGTCAGCCCCCTCTGTTTGCATGTGCTCATCGAGGCCTCGACACCTTCCCCCCGGCGCTCCGGCCTCCCCGGAGCCCCCCACCACCGAGGAGAGCCCATGGCCGAAACCCTGACCGGCGCGGTCCCCGAAGTCACGGACGCCGTCCCCGAGTTCCCGATGCCCCGCGCGGCCCGCTGCCCCTTCGACCCCCCGCCCGCCCTCAAGGACCTGCAGGAACAGGCGCCCCTGACGAAGGTGCGGCTCTGGGACGGCAGTGAGTCCTGGCTCGTCACCCGCTACGCCGAACAGCGGGCGATCCTCGGCGACCCCCGGGTCAGCGCGGACACCGACAGCCCCGGCTATCCGGCCAAGGCCAGCCCCGAGGGCGGCGAGGGCAAGCTCAGCTTCATCATGATGGACGACCCCGAACACGCCCGGCTGCGCCGGATGGTGACGGCCCCGTTCGCCATCAAGAAGGTCGAGGCCCTGCGCCCCGCCGTCCAGCGCATCGTGGACGACCTGATCGACGAACTGCTGGCCGGCCCCCGACCGGCGGACCTGGTGGAGCGGTTCGCCCTGCCGCTGCCCTCGCTGGTGATCTGCGAACTGCTCGGCGTGCCCTACGACGACCACGCCTTCTTCCAGGACAACACCAAGACGATGGTCCACCGGGACGCCACCCCCGAGCAGCGCGGACAGGCCAGCCGCGAAGTGGCCGGCTACCTCGCCGCGCTCATCGGCAAACGGCTCGCCGACCCGCGCGAGGACCTGCTGTCGAGCATCGCCGGACGCATCACCGCCGGTGAGATCGACCACCAGCAGGCGACCGAGATGGCGCTGCTCCTGCTGATCGCGGGACACGAGACGACCGCGAACATGATCGCCCTCGGCACGCTCGCCCTCTTCCAGAACCCCGATCAGCTCGCCCTGCTCCGCGAGAGCGACGACCCCAAGCTCGTCGCCTCCGCGGTCGAGGAGCTGCTGCGCTATCTGCACATCACCCACCTGGGGCGCCGCCGTGCGGCCGTCGCGGACATCGAGATCGCCGGACAGGTCGTCAAGGCCGGCGACGGCCTGATCATGGCCAACGAGATCGCCAACCGGGACCCCGAGGTCTTCCCCGACCCGGACCGGCTGGACATCACCCGCGACGCCCGCCGTCATGTCGCCTTCGGCTTCGGCGTCCACCAGTGCCTGGGCCAGCCGCTGGCCCGCATGGAGCTCCAGGTGGTCTACGGCACGCTCTACCAGCGCATCCCCACCCTGCGGCTGGCCGGCTCGCCGGCCGACGTCCGCTTCAAGCACGACGCCTTCATCTACGGCGTCCACGCCCTGCCCGTGACCTGGTGACGGCTCTCCGTCCCGAAGCGCAACCACACGACCGACCGTGAAGAAGGGGAATCCCATGAGTGCCGTCAAGGTGGAGCTGGAAGCCGACAAGTGCGTCGCCTCGGGGCAGTGCGTGGTCGCCGCCATGCAGGTCTTCGATCAGGACGACGACGGCATCGCGATCCTGCTGGAGGAGCGGCCCGCGGCCGAACTCCTCGACGACGTCCGCGAGGCCGTCGCCGTCTGTCCCGCCGCCGCGATCCGGCTGGTCGAGCAGTGAACCGGATCGTCGTCGTCGGCGCCTCGGCCGCCGGGCTCGCGGCGGTCGAGACCCTCCGCCGCGAGGGCCACACCGGCCCCCTCACCCTGATCGGCGACGAACCGCACCTGCCGTACGACCGGCCGCCGCTGTCCAAGCAGGTGCTCGCCTCCGAGTGGGAGGAGCACCGGCTCGAACTGCGTCCGGCCGGCGACCTCGCCGCTCTCGACCTCGACCTGCGGCTCGGCGTGGCGGCCACCGGACTCGACGTGGCCGGACACGGGGTGCGGCTGGCCGACGGGACCGAGGTGTCCTACGACGGACTGATCATCGCCACCGGCGTCCGGCCGCGCCGGCTGCCCGGCGAGGGCGCGCACGTGCTGCGCACCCTGGAAGACGCGCTCACCCTGCGGGAGCGGCTGACGCCCGGACGGCGCCTCGTCGTCGTGGGCGCCGGCTTCCTCGGCGCGGAGGCGGCGGCCGTCGCCTGGCGGCTGGGGGCGGAGGTCACCCTCCTGGAACCGGCGGCGGTGCCGCTGGCCCACGCCGTCGGGGAGCAGGTCGGACGGGTCCTGTCGCGGGCCCACCTCGACCGCGGGGTGAATCTGCGCTGCGGGGTCACCGTGACCGAGGTGACCGAGGACGGCGTACGGCTCGGCGACGGCGAGATCGTCGAGGCCGACGAGGTGCTCGTCGCGATCGGCTCCACGCCCAACACCGACTGGCTGGCCGGCAGCGGCCTGGCCGTGGGCGACGGTGTGGTGTGCGACGAGTACTGCGAGGCCGCTCGGAACATCTATGCGGCCGGGGATGTGGCGCGCTGGCACAACCCGCTGTTCGGGACGTCGATGCGGATCGAGCACCGCACCAACGCGGCCGAGCAGGGCATGGCCGCCGCCCGGAACCTGCTCGCCCCCGACGCCCGCAAGCCGTTCGCGCCCGTGCCGTACTTCTGGTCCGACCAGTACGACATGAAGATCCAGGCGTACGGGTTCCTGCGCGGCCACGACGAGGTGGCCGTCGTCGAGGGCGACCTCGCCGAACGCCGGTTCGTGGCGGTGTACCGCACCGGCGACCGGGTGAGCGGGGCGCTCGCGGTCGGGATGCCGCCGAAGGCGATCCGGCTGTGGCGTCAGACGATCGCCTCCGGCGCGGCCTGGGCCGAGCACGTGCGCGTGCCCGCGTAACGCGGGCGTCGGCCGACGGGCCCCGGCGGGCGGTGCGAGCCTGCCGGGGCCCGGTCGTGTCGGTACCATCCGCGTACCGCAGTCGGGCGGTGTGCGCGTCGTCCGTCCGCAGTAGATCGCCGTAAACCTACGCAGTAACTTACTTGAGTTACGCAACAAGATGGTAAAGTGGGTCGCATGTCCACCGAACCGCTCCCCCTGCCGTCCGTCGCCACTGCGGAAGTGATCGAGATCGAACGCGCGCTCACGCGCATCACCTACCTGAGCACCCGCGCCCGCCAGCACGACCGGCTGATGTCGATGGCCGGCGTCCCCCTGGACCGCGCCGCCGTGGCCCTGCTGCGGCAGGTCGCCGACACCGAGCCGCTGCGGCCCGGGGAGCTGGCCCAGCGCCTGGGCGTGGAGGCCTCCCATGTGACCCGCACGGTGCAGCAGCTCCAGAAGTCCGGGTACGTCACCCGGGTGCCCGACCCCGACGACGGCCGGGCCCAGCGGATCCAGCTCACCGAGGCCGGCCGCGCCGCGATCGACCGGGTCCGCGACGCGGGCGCCCGAGGGATGCAGCTGGCGCTGTCCGACTGGTCCCCGGAGGAGCTCGGCCAGCTCGCCGCCCTCTTCCACCGCATGGTCGACGACTTCCTCTCCTATGCGATCGAGGACGAGCCGGAGCTGCCTCCCGTCACCGCTTGACCGGGGCGACCGGGGCGACCGGGTCCGGCGCGGGATCGCGCAGGCCGCGCAGCAGGAGCCAGGCCGCCACGGGAGGCAGCAGCAGGGGAAGCAGCCCGATCCGCAGGGACGTGGCGTCCGCCAGCGCCCCGATCGCCGGCGCTGCCGCGCCGCCCACGCTCACCGTCAGCCCCAGGGTGACGCCGCTCGCGGTGCCGATGCGCCGGGGCAGGCAGTCCTGGCCCAGCGTCACATGCAGCGAGAACGGCACGTACAGCCCCGCCGAGACCAGGGCCACGAAGAGGTACAGCGGCCAACCCGGCACGAGGAGCACGCCCGCGACCGCCAGCAGGGTCACCCCGTACGAGCGGCGGACGACCGTGAGCCGCCCGTGCCTCTCGGCCAGCCGGCTCCCGGCCAGCGTCCCCGCCGCGCCGCCCGCGTACAGCACGCACAGCGCGGCCGTACCGGCGGCCTCCCCACCGCCGGTGCGCTCCCGCACGTACAGCGAGACGAACGCGCTCAGGCCGACGAAGACGATCGAGCGGCACACCACGGCGCCGGACAGCCGCAGGAAGGTCGGCCAGTCGTCCCGGCCCGCCGGCTCCGCGGCGGCCGGGGCGAGCACGGCCCGGGCGCGCGCCGAACGGGCACCGGCCACGCACAGCGCCACGCCCGCCAGCGCCGGCAGCCCCAGCAGCGGCGAGGCCCGCAGCCCCCAGGTCGCGACGACGGCCGCGACCAGCGGCGGAGCGAGCGCGAAGCCGACGTTGCCGCCCAGCGCGAACCAGCCCATCGCCGTGTGACGGCCCTCCGAGGCGGCCCTGGCCGCCCGCGCGGCCTCCGGATGGTAGGCGGCGACGCCTGTCCCGGACACGGCCACCGCGGCCAGCGTGAACGGGTACGAGCCGCCGACCCCGCTGACCGCGATGCCCGCGCCGGCGGCCGCCACGCCGAGCGGCAGCAGCCACGGCATCGCCCACCGGTCGGTCAACAGCCCGAACAGCGGCTGCGCCACCGACGACAGCAACGACGCCGCCAGGACGATCCCGGAGGCGGCGGCATAGGAATAGGCGCGCTCGGCGACGAAGAAGGGGACCAGGGCGGCCACGGCCCCCTGATACCAGTCCACGCAGGCGTGGGCGACGGACATCAAGGTGATGGATCGGTTTTTCGGCACCCTGCGATCGTCACGACCTCGGCCCTTGTCGCGCTTCCGATAAACTGCCCTCTTGTGTCGAACATCCGCCACACCCCGCAGGCCCCCACCCGCGCCCAGGTCCTGGCCGCCGGCGAGCGCATCGACGCACACCGGCACGACGACCACCAGATCGTCTACGCGGGCTCCGGCGTCCTCGCCGTCACCACCGACGCCGGCACCTGGTTCGCCCCCGGCACCCGCGCCCTGTGGGTGCCCGCCGGGACCGTCCACGCGCACCGGGCGTACGGCCATCTCGACCTGCACCTGGTCGGCCTGCCCGCCGACGACAACCCGCTCGGCCTGGACGCCCCGGGCGTCCTCGCCGTCAGCCCCCTGCTGCGGGAGCTGATCCTCGCCTACACCCGCGCCCCCGAGGACACGAGCCCCGAACGCGTCCGGCTGCTCGCCGTCCTCCGCGACCAGCTGCGCGCCTCGCCGCAAGCGCCGACACGGCTGCCCACCCCCGCCGACCCCCGGCTGGCCGCGGTCTGCGCACTCGTCCACGCCGCCCCGGCCGACCAGCGCACCCTCGCCGCCCTCGGCGTCGCGACCGGCACCGGCGAACGCACCCTCAGCCGCCTCTTCCGCCGCGAGTTCGGCATGACCTTTCCCCAGTGGCGCACCCAGTCCCGCCTCTACCACGCCCTGCGCCTGCTGGCCGACGACACCCCCGTCACCACGGTCGCCCACCGCTGCGGCTGGTCCTCCGCCAGCGCGTTCATCGACGTCTTCCGCAAGGCCTACGGATACACACCCGGCCGCCACCAGGGGCGAGTTGGGGAACGCCCGGCCCGGGACCCCGCCGCCGGACCGCCGCCTACCCTCCAGTAATCTCGGGCCCCAGGTCATCAGAGGAGGAACCGTGCCCCGGTCCGAACGCTCACCCCTGCTGCTGGCAGGCCTGCTGGCCGGCATGGGGGCAGCCCACTTCGCCGTGCCGCGCCCGTTCGACGCGATCGTCCCGCGGGCGCTGCCGGGCTCGCCCAGGGCCTGGACGTACGCCAGCGGCGTCGCCGAACTCGCGCTGGCGGCCGGAGTGGCCCTGCCGCGGACCCGGAAGACGGCCGCGCTGGCCACGGCCGCCTTCTTCGTCGGCGTCTTCCCCGCCAACGTCAAGATGGCCTGGGACTGGCGGCACCGTCCCACCCCGCTCAAGGCAGCCGCCGTCGGCCGCCTCCCCCTGCAGGTGCCCCTCGTGCTGTGGGCCCGCAGCGTCGCCGACCGCACCACCACCACCGCGAACCACATGGAGGGACGGGCATGACCAAGGCTCTGGAGACCGGCGACCTCGTCGAGGACTTCGCGCTGCCGGACGAGACCGGCACGGTGCGCAGCCTCACCGAACTGCTCGCCGACGGACCGGTGGTCCTCTTCTTCTACCCCGCCGCCCTCACCCGCGGCTGCACCGCCGAGGCCTGCCACTTCCGCGACCTGGCGGCCGAGTTCGCCGCCGTCGGCGCCCAGCCGGTCGGGATCAGCGGGGACACCGTCGACCGTCAGCAGGAGTTCGCCGGCCGGCACACCCTCGGCATGCCGCTGCTGTCCGACGCGGACGGCGCGGTGCGGGAACGGTTCGGCGTGAAGCGCGGCTTCTCGATGGCCCCCACCAAGCGGGTCACCTTCGTCATCGGGCAGGACCGCACCGTCCTGGAGGTCGTGCGCAGCGAGCTGCGGATGAACACCCACGCCGACCGCGCCCTCGAGGTGGTGCGGGCCCACCGGGCCTGACCGACGGGCACCGGACCGTACCGGTCCGACCGGCCCGGCGCGGTTGATGCACCGGGCCAAAGGGACCATTCTGGACGACATGGACGACATGGAGCATGTCGTCGCTGCGGCGGTCGTCGATGCTCGCGGCATCGTGACGGGCTGGAGCGAGGGTGCCCGTCTGCTGACGGGCCATGCGGCCCAGGAGGCCGTGGGGCGGGCCGCGGTCGACCTGCTCGCCGAGAAGCTGCCCCGACGCGCCGACGGGGAGTGGACCGGCCCCGTCGTCGTACGCCACCGCGACGGTCACCCCGTCGCCCTCGCCGTCACGGCCTGCCCGATGCTCGGCCCCGCAGGCGACCCCACCGGCTGGACGCTCACCGCCGAACGGCCCACCGCCCCGGAGCCGACCCTCGCCGGACGCGCCTTCCAACAGGCGTCCATGTCCATGTCCGTCTTCGATCCCCGGCAGCGCTATCTGCGCCTCAACGAGGTCGCCTGCAAGGTCATGGGGGTCTCCGAGGACGTTCTGCTCGGCCGCTACTTCCCCGAGACGGTCGAGGAGGCCGAGCACAGCAAGGGCTTCAACTGGCACCTCCGCCATGTTGCCGAGACCGGCCGCCCGATCCGCTACGAGAGCTGGACCGGCGCGCCCTCCCTCAACCGGGAGCACGCCTGGACCACCGAGATGTGGCCCGTGCGGAACGCCTCCGGGGAGGTCGCCGGCGTCGCCCTGGCGGCCTTCGACAGCACCGAGCAGTACCTGGCCCGCCAGCGCCTGGCCCTGCTCAACGAGGCGGCGGCCTCCATCGGCACCACCCTCGACGTGGTGCGCACCGCCGAGGAGGTCATCGAGCTGCTCGTGCCGCACTTCGCCGACTTCGCCAGCGTGGACCTCCTCGAATGGGTCCTCGGCGCGGACGAGCCGCCCCCGGTGCCCGCCGGCGAGATCGTGCTGCGCCGCGTCGCCCACGGCTCCGGCCGGGACGGCACCCCCGAGGCCGCGGTCCACCTCGGCGCCAGCGACAGTCATCCGCCGTTCAGCCCGCCCGCCCGCGCCCTGCGGGAAGGACACGCGCTCCTCAGCCAGGCCGGCGAGCCCGACTTCATGCGCTGGCTCGCCGAACGCGACGCGCGCGCCCCCGAGGGCCGCCGCTTCCGGCGCGGCGTCCACTCGATGATCTCCGTGCCGCTGCGGGCCCGCGGTACCGTCCTCGGCGTCCTGGTCGGCATCCGCATCGCCCACCCCGACGACTACGAGGCCGACGACGCCGTCTTCGCCGAGGAACTCGCCAGCCGGGCCGCCGTCTGCATCGACAACGCCCGCCGCTTCGCCCGCGAGCGCACCACGGCGCTCGCCCTGCAGAACAGCCTGCTGCCCCGCGGCCTGTCCGGACAGGCCGCCGTCGACGTCGCCCACCGCTATCTGCCCAGCGGCTCCACGGCGGGCATCGGCGGCGACTGGTTCGACGTCATCCCGCTCTCCGGCAGCCGGGTCGCCCTCGTCGTCGGCGACGTCGTCGGACACGGCATCCCCTCCTCGGCGACCATGGGACGGCTCTGCATGGCCGTGCGCACCCTCGCCGACGTGGACCTGCCGCCCGACGAACTCCTCACCCACCTCGACGACCTCGTCACCCACCTGGCGGCCTACGACGAAGGCGGCGAGAGCGGCGAAGAGGTCGCCGAACTTGGCGCGACCTGCCTCTACGCGGTCTACGACCCCGTCAGCCGCCGTCTCACCGCCGCCGCGGCCGGCCACCCGGCGCCGGCCGTCGTCCTGCCCGACGGCACGACCCGACTGGTCGACATGACCCCCGGACCGCCGCTCGGCGTCGGCGGACTGCCCTTCGAGGCCGTCGAGCTGGAACTGCCCGAGGGATCGGTCCTCGCCCTGTACACGGACGGCCTCATCGAGGACCGCGACCGCGACGTCGACCGCGCCACCGGCGAACTGTGCAACGCCCTGACCGCACCCGCCGCCACCCTCGACGCCCTGTGCGACACCGTCCTCAAGGCGGTCCTGCCGGAGGAGCCCGGCGACGACGTCGCGCTGCTGCTCGCCCGCACCCACGCCCTCGGCACGGACCGGGTCGCCACCTGGGACGTCACCCCGGACCCCGCCCACGTGGCCGCCACCAGAGCGGCCGCCACCGAGCAACTCGCCGCCTGGGGCCTGGAGGAGGCCGCGTTCGTCACCGAACTCGTCGTCAGCGAACTCGTCACCAACGCCATCCGCTACGGCGCGACCCCCATCCAGCTCCGCCTGATCCGCGATCGCACCCTCATCTGCGAGGTGTCCGACGGCAGTTCCACCTCCCCCCACCTGCGCCGCGCCCACGCCTTCGACGAGGGCGGGCGCGGCCTGCTGCTCGTCGCGCAGCTCACCCAGCGCTGGGGCAGCCGGCAGACGGGCCGGGGCAAGACGATCTGGGCGGAGCAGACGCTGGAACCCGGGTGAGCCGACAGCGTGAGGTGCTCAGAACTCCTCGTGCACCTCGGGGTCGCCGCCCAGCCGCCGATGCGCCCGGTCCGCGATCGCCGTCATCTGGGCCGGGCCGAGCTCGAAGCCGAAGACGTCGAGGTTGGCGCGCCGGCGTTCGGGGCTGGACGACTTCGGGATGGGCACCGCGCCGAGCTGGACGTGCCAGCGCAGCACGACCTGGCCGGGGGTCACGCCCAGCGCCTCGGAGACCGACACCACGGCCGGATCCTGCAGCAGCGCCGAACCGCGGCCCAGCGGGCTCCAGCTCTCCGTGCGGACGCCCTTGGCCTCGTGGAAGGCGCGCAGCTCGTCCTGCGGGAACAGCGGGTGCAGTTCGATCTGGTTGACGGACGGCAGCACGCCGGTCTCCTTCTCCAGCCGCTCGATGTGCCCGGCGGTGAAGTTGGAGACGCCGATCGACCGGACCAGGCCCTCCTCACGGAGCTTGATCATGGCCCGCCAGGAGTCGACGAACCTGTCGACCCGGGGGAGCGGCCAGTGGATCAGATACAGGTCCACGTACTCGAGACCGAGCCGCCGACGCGACTCCTCGAAGGACGCGAGCGTCTCCTCGTACCCGTGGTGGCGGCCGGGCAGCTTCGTCGTCACCACGAGCTCCTCGCGCGCCACCCCGCCCCGGGCCACGCCCAGGCCGACGCCGGTCTCGTTGCGGTAGTTCGTCGCCGTGTCGACGAGTCGATATCCGAGGCCGAGCGCCTCGGCCACCCCCTGCTCCGCCTCCGCGTCGTCCATCGGCCAGGTGCCCAGACCCAGGGCCGGGAGCTTCGTGCCGTCGTTGAGCGTGTGCTGCGGGATGCTGATCACGATGGGACCTTCCCTCGACTGTGTCGTCCCTCCAGCCTCGGGGACAGGAGGCGGATTGATCAACCGGACACCCGGGCAGGGGTGGCTTCGGACAGCCACGACGAGCCACGACGAGCGAGCGGAGCGGGCATGACGACGGACTTCGACGGCCAGGTGACGGAGTCGGCCGCAGTGGAGGTGAAACCGGTCGCCGGGCACATAGGCGCCGAGATCGGCGGCGTCGACCTGGCCGCCGGCCTCGACGACGCCCAGGTCGCCGCGATCAGGGCGGCGGTGCTGCGCTGGAAGGTGGTGTTCTTCCGCGGTCAGCGCCTCGACCACACGGGGCACGTGGCGTTCGCCCGGCGGTTCGGCGAACCCGTCGTCCTGCGCAGGCGCGGCAGCGCCTCGCCGCCGGACTTCCCGGAGATCGAGACGACCGCCGACCGGCTGGAACTGGGCGGGAAGTTCGGCATGGAGCACGAGGAGTGGCTCCGGCGCCGCCGGCACACCCTCCTGCGCGGCTGGCACTGCGACCACGGCGCCCGTATCGACCCGCCGGCCGCGACGATCCTGCGCGCCGAGACTGTGCCGCCCTACGGCGGCGACACCACATGGTCCAACCTGGCCGCCGCATACGCCGGACTCTCCGCGCCGATGCGGGAGTTCGCAGCCGGGCTGCGCGCCGAACACCGGCTCGGCGTCGGCTACCAGCCACGCCCCGGCGACGACGCGTATCTGCGCCACCTCCTCGACCACCAGGTCGCCTCGGTGCACCCGCTGGTCCGCGTGCACCCCGAGACCGGCGAGCGGGTGCTGTACGTCAACGGCTACTACATCGAGCAGATCACCGACCTCTCGCGCGCCGAGAGCCGGGCGATCCTGGACATGCTCCTGGAGGAGGCGACCCGCCCCGAGTACACGGTCCGCTTCCGCTGGGAACCCGGCAGCGTGGCCTTCTGGGACAACCGCGCCACCATTCACCTCGCCCCCGGCGACAACGCCCACCTGGGATTCCCGCGCACCATGCACCGGGTGATGCTCACCGGCGACGTCCCCGTCGGCGTCGACGGCAGGCCGTCGGAGCCGGTGACGGGGACCGAGCCCGGCCGCTGGTGAACCTCAGGCGCTCGGCGCCCAGCCGAGCGCCGGGCCGAGCTTCGTCGCCATGTCGGTGAGGATCTGCACATAGTCCTCGTGCTCGAAGGTGAACGGCAGCGCGAAGGCGACCTCGTCGATCTCACGGAACGCGGCGTGCGCATGCAGGCGTTCGGCGATCTCGGCCGAGGTGCCGACCAGGTCCGGCGCGAACAGCAGCCGCGCCGGGCCCTGCGGGGAGGTGGTGCGCGGGAGCCGCTTGGCGGCGAACTCCTCGTACCTCGCGCGCTGTTCGGGCGAGGCGGAGTCGGTGGGGATGACCACGAGCCCCTGGGAGACCCGGGCGGCCTCGCCGTCGGGGTGCGCGGCGCGGAAGGCGCGGACGTGCGAGAGCTGGATCTCCGCGAAGTCCCGTGTGTCGTCGGGCCCTTCGGCCTTGACGACGCTGCTGGTCAGGAAGTTCATCCCGTGCTCCCCGGCCCACTGCGCGGAGCCGACGCTGCCCCCGCCGTACCAGAGGCGGCGGCCCAGGCCGGGGGAGTGCGGCTGGACCCGGTCGGAGAACACCTCGAAGCCCTCGACCCCGCTGAAGTCGGTCGCGGACTTGCCCCGCACGAGATCGAGCAGCCGTCGCACCCGCTCGTAGCCGAAGTCCTCCGCGTCGGCCGTGTCCGGGTACAGGGCCTCCTTGACCTGGTCGTAGTGCATCGGCGGGCCCACGCTCACCCCCGGGTTGAGCCGGCCCCCGGAGAGGACGTCGACCGTGGCGAGGTCCTCCGCGAGGCGCAGCGGGTTCTCCCAGCCCAGCGGGATGACCGCGGTGCCGAGCTCGATGCGGCGGGTGCGCTGCGAGGCCGCCGCCAGGACGGCGACGGGGGAGGAGATGCCGTACTGCAGATGGCGGTGGCGCACCCATGCGCTGTCGAAGCCGAGCCGCTCGCCCAGCTCGATGATCTCCAGCGTGGTCTCGTGGCCTCGGGCCGGGTCGTCCCCGTCGAACAGCCCGATGGTGAGGAAGCCCAGCTTGCGCAAGGGGCGTGAGGTCGACGACAAGAGCTCCTCCATGGTGCGCGGCACGTACGGCGTACGGTCGATACAGCTCGTACAAGTCGTGCGGGCCGCGCCGCATTCCCCCGTGTCGTCCCAGGTGGTGGCGTCAGCCCAGCGGGATGACGACCTCGTCCTCGACCGGCGGGCTCAGCTCCTGCGCGAGATTGCCGGTGGCCGCGAAACAGCGCAGCCGGACCGACTCCGGTGAGACGTCCAGCCGCAGGAAGCACTTGAAGAACGGCGGGCTGTAGGTGGCCGAGCTCGGCGAGAAGAGCTGGGTGTAGATCTTGCGCACGGGCAGCCGGAACCGTCTGCGGCGGTCCGGGCGGCTCCCGGTGCCCAGCAGGCCGGCGATGAGCCGGATCCGCCGTGTCACCCGCACCTGCGGACCCGGGGTGCGCGTCGCCGGGATGCCCAGCCGCTCGGCGACGACCGCTTGGCCCTCCGCCTCGGTGAGGGAGAAGAAGCGGCGCAGGCGCAGCCGGCGGCCGTAGAGCCCGCTGTAGAAGGCCAGGGAGTCGCCGCGCAGCGGATAGCAGCGGAAGTCCTGCTCCGTCACGCCGGCGACGGACACCCGCGGGATGGTGTGCGTGGCGTGCATGAAGGCGCCCCCGCCGCCCGAGACGACGTACTGGAGGGTCCGGCCGTCCGCCAACCGCACCGGGTAGCGCTGGTAGTTGTGGATGTCGCCGCCGATCGCCGCCACATAGCGGTGCTCGGGCGCGCTGACGATGTCGTCGACGGTGCCGCCCCCGTCGATGGGGCACGGGTGGTGCTCGCCGTCGACGTACAGCGGCGAGCCGGTGATCAGGATCTTCGGCCGCGGCCCCTGGGACACCTCGCGCAGCCATGCGCCCTGTTCGGCGTCGAGGGAGCCCAGGAGACCGGTGTCGATGCCGATGATCCGCACCGGTCCGGTGTCGATCGCCCAGTACGGCCCGGGCTGCACGGCGCGTTGCCCCGTCCCCGACCGCAACGTCCGCGCCTCGGCGAGACGTTCGCCGTCCGTCGTGCTCGGTCGGTGCCACAGCCATGAGCGCAGCCGGGCGCCGCTGAACAGGCGCGGCGCGGGCTCGGCGGGCAGCGCGGGGGCGTCGTCGCAGAAGACCCGCATGAACGCGCCGAGGTCCTCGTACCAGTCGTGGTTGCCCGGTATCGCGTAGATGGGGGCCTGGTAGTCGCGGTACGGGCGGAAGAACTTGCTGTCGTAGTCGTCGGCGCTGCCCACCGGGTAGATGACGTCACTGGCGAGGACCGCGAAGGACGTTCCCTGACTGGCCCTCAGAAAGCCCGGCACGACGGCGTACTGGGGATCGTCGCCCTCGCCCGTGTCGCCGATGACCATGAAGGAGAAGTCGTCCGGGTCGCTGCGCCGGATCACCTTGTCGGCGGGTGCGCCCGCAGCCGTCCGCTGCGCGACCCACCGGCCGCGGGTACGGCCCGTCGGGTCGCCGAACCAGGAGGCGAGCACGCCGTTGCGGGCGGCCCACAGGGTCCTGGGATTCAGCCACGAGATCTTCTCGACCCTGGCCGGCATGAGCCGCTGGTACGCGCCACGGTCGGCGCCGCCCCAGCCGGCGCCTTCGGCGGTATCGCGTGAGGAGTCAGACACCGGTGCACCGTAGCAATCATCCCGAACATGTCAGGACTCGGGTGACCGGCGACGAAGGCGGCCTCCGACGGTGAACTGGAGCCGTACGTCGCCCTGTTGCCCTCACCGACCCCCGGGGGGCCTCACCGTGGCCCGGCGCTCCACGACCGGCCGGCGGCAGGCCGGCCGACCGGCTCCTCCGCCGCGGCCGCGGCCCGCCCCGCCCGGGCGGCACGGTTCCACTCGCCGTCGCCGAGCACGAGCAGCGGGTCGAACATCACCACCACACCGGCCAGCAGCAGGAAGATCACCGGGCCGATCAGCATCGGCAGCAGCAGCGAGGTCGGGGTGTCGCCGGCCCACGACGAGGTCGCGCCGTGCACATGGACGCTGACCGCGGCCATCCCCGTGTAGTGCATCCCGGACACCGCTACGCCCATCACCAGGCTCGCGCCCAGGCTGGTCAGGAACCCGCGGATCGTGACGGCGGCCCACAGAGCGGCGGTCGCGGCGATCACCGCGATCAGCACGGAGAGCGCCACCGTGGACGGGGCGTACTCGATGTCCCCGTTGAGCTGCATCGCCGCCATGCCCAGGTAGTGCATCGCGGCCACCCCGAGGCCGGTGACGACGCCGGCGAGCGACAGCGACCCGCGGCCGGCGCCCCGGTAGCCCACGATGAACACGCCGACCCCGACCACCGCGATCGCGACGGCGAGGCTGAGCACGGTCAGACCGACGTGGTAGCCGATCCGGGTCTCCTCCACCTGGAAGCCGATCATCGCGATGAAGTGCATCGTCCAGATGCCGCAGCCGATCGACGCGGCCCCGAGCGCCAGCCAGCCGGGCTTCCACGAATCGGTGCTGAGCAGCGTCCGCACGATGCAGCGCAGCCCGAGCGCCCCTCCCAGACAGGCCATCACAAAAGCCGCCACCGGAGTGACCAATCCGTACCGAAACCCGTCGATCGTGCCTTCCACGCCAACTCCCCCCAGAGTGACGGATGTTCGTGGGAGCCATGTCTACGGGTAAGGGAGATGTGAACGCAAGCGATTCCTGCGGACTCGTCCGTACTCGTCGTTCCTCCCTCTTCCGAGGGAGGCCGCAGATGGGTCACGTCGGCGATGTCCGGGGGGTGCCGCCGCGGCGAGGATCCACGGCATGGACAAAACCATCGCCTTCGCCGCCGCCCCCCTCCTCGTCATCGTCTACGCGGGCCTGCGCATCCTGGACGGCCTGGACGGCGAGCGCGGTCCCGGGCCCGCCTGGACGACCGGGCACCTCGCGTTCCTCGCCGCGCTGATCCTGTTCGTCCCGGTGTTCCTGGCGCTGCGCCGACTGGCGGGCCGCGGCCCGTTCGCCACGGGCACGGCCGTCGTCGGCATCGTCGGCGCCGGCTGCTCCATGGCCCAGATCTCGATCGACATCGTCGTCGGGGCGCGCGCCGCCGACCACGCGGCCATGCGGGGGATGTTCGCCGACGTGCAGAGCGTCCCCGGGGTGGACGTCGTCGTCTACACCGTGGGCCCGGTGCTGCTCTTCCTCGGTCTGCTCGTCATGTTCTGCCGGCTCGCCGTGGCCCGTGCCGTTCCCGGGTGGCGGGCGGTCGCGGTGGCGCTCGCCGTGCTGGTCTCCCTCCTGGGCCTGGACGCGCTGCCGGCCGTCGGCCTGTTGCTGTACGTCGGACTCGCGCCGTTGCCCGGTCGCCGCGGCGCCGCTCCCACCGCCGCCCGCAGCTGAACGACCGCCGCCGAACGCCCCCGTGGAAGAATCCGTCGCCATGCCCGCACTGCCCGTACCCCCCTCGCTCCGCCGCCTCGCGGGTTCGCCGTGGTCGGACGTCGCGCTCGCCGTCGTCACCGCCGTCGCCCAGTCGGCGCCCCTGCTGTTCGCGCACAGCGACAGCGGACGCCCCTGGCACTGGTGGGGGTATGTCGTGGCGGTCGGGGCATCGCTCCCCCTGGCGCTGCGGCGGCGCGCGCCGGTGCCGGTCCTGCTGGCCTGCTCCGTCTTCTCCAGCCTCTACGACCTCGTCGAACCGGTCGCTCAACAGCCGCTCTGGTACGGAGTCCTCATCGCGTTGTACGGGATGGCGTCGGTCTCCCCGCCCCGGGTGCGGATCGCGGTGTTCCTGGCGATGTGCGCCGCCGGCCTCGCCACGGTGGGCTCGCCGGACACCGCGACCCGCGGAATCGTCCTGTACGTCGCCGCCTATGCGCTCGGGCGGGCCTCCGCCGGGTTCCGCGCCGAGGCGGCCGTGCTGGCCGAACGCGCCGCCCGCCTCGAACGCGACCGCCGGATGGACGAGGAGCGCGCCGCCGAACGTGAACGCGCCAGGATCGCCCGGGACATGCACGATGTGCTGGCCCATTCGATCAGCCTGATGGTCGTCCAGGCCGAGGCCGGGCCGGTCGTGCTGGACACGGACCCCGTCCGCGCCTCGGCCGCGTTCGGCGCGATCGCCGGCACCGGCCGCGACGCCCTCGACCAGCTGCGCTCGATGCTGGCCGTCCTCAGGGACGACAAGGACGACGACAAGGCCGACGGCAAGGCCGACAGGAAGGGCGGCGGCATGGACGGATACGACTCGCGCGCCCCGCGGCTGACGATCCGCGACCTGCCCGCGCTCGCCCGCCAGGTCGCGGGGGCCGGCCTGGAGGTGTCCTGCACCGCCGAGGGCGAGCCGCGTCCGATGCCCGACGACGGCGACACCGCCGCGTACCGGATCGTGCAGGAGGCGCTGACCAACGTCGTCAAGCACGCCGGAGCCGACCGCGCCGAGGTACGGCTGCGCTGGCGGGACGACGGTCTGGAGATACGGGTCGTCGACGACGGCCGCGGCGACGGCCGCGGCGCGGGAAGGGCCCTTCCGTCCGGCGGGAACGGCCTGACCGGCCTGCGCGAGCGGGCCGCGGCCTGCGGCGGGAGCGCGACGGCCGGCCCCCGGGAGGACCGCCTCCCGGGATTCGAAGTGCGGGCACGGCTGCCCCTGGCCGCGCCGGAAGCGGAAGCGGGAGCGACGGCATGACGATCCGTGTGGTGGTGGTCGACGACCAGGAGCTGGTGCGTGCCGGATTCGCCATGATCCTTGCGGCACAGCCCGGCATCGAGGTCGTCGCGGAGGGCGGGGACGGGTTCGAGGCGGTCGGCGCCGCCCGGGCCCACCGCCCGGACGTCGTCCTGCTCGACATCCGGATGCCGGGGATGGACGGCATCGAGGCCGCCAGGATCGTCTGCCGGGAAACGGACAGCCGGGTGATCATGCTGACCACCTGGGGGCAGGACGACTATCTGTTCGACGCCCTGTGCGCCGGCGCGAGCGGCTTCCTGCTCAAGGACGTGCGGCGGGACGACCTCGTCCACGCGGTCCGTGTGGTCGCGGCGGGCGACTCGCTGCTCGCCCCCTCCGTCACCCGGACCCTGATCGCCGCCTTCACCTCGGGCGCCGCCGTGCCGCCGCCGCGGACCGAACGCCTGGACGTCCTCACCGCCCGCGAGCGCGAGACGATGCGGCTGCTCGGCGGCGGCCTGTCCAACGCGGAGATCGCCAGGGCGCTGGTGGTGAGCGAGCACACGGTGAAGACGCACGTCAGCAACGTCCTCACCAAACTCGGCCTGCGCGACCGGGTCCAGGCCGTCATCGCCGCCTACGAGACCGGACTGGTGGTCCCCGGGCAGCGCCGGGCGGAGGGCTTCCAGCAACTCTCGACCTGACCCGCCCCTGCTGCGGCGCCGCGTGCACCGAAGAGGTCCTGCGCCGCCAAGTGAACTTCCTGCAGAGGCACTTGGCGCACCTGCGGCCGCACGGGCGGACCGCTGGTCCGGACAGTGAACGCACAGACCGCTCACAGTCCGGCCGCGGGTGACGACTCCAGCGCCCTCAGGTACCGAGGGATAACCCTCGAAGCACCCCGCTGTGGCTGACATGCAACTGTCAAGCCTGCCATTCTCCCTCCCAACTGCCGCACAAGCAGCGGCACGTTGCCTGCACACCCTCACGGTCCCGCACAACTCAGCTCGTCCCGGACAGCACACCCGTCTGTCCGGTCTGTCACCGGCCGTACCCCGCGGCCGCCGCAGTAGGAGAACGAGTGAGACCCAACCCCCGCAAGCGGACCTCGGTCGGAGCAGCCCTGCTCTCCACCGCCGCCCTCCTGGCCGTCGGCGTCTCGACGGTCCCGGCAGCCGCGAAGCCCGCAGCCCCCCACCCCAGCCCCCTGCGCGCCGGCGGCCTGCCCGCCGACCTCACGCCCGCCCAGCGCACGACGCTGATCAAGAGCGCCGAGGCGAAGACGACGCAGACGGCGGACTCCCTCGGCCTCGGCGCCCAGGAGAAGCTGGTCGTCAAGGACGTCGTGAAGGACAACGACGGCACCGTGCACACGCGCTACGAGCGCACCTTCGCCGGTCTGCCCGTCCTCGGCGGCGACCTCGTCGTGCACACGCCCCCGGCCTCGCTGGCCGCCGGCACCGTCAGCACGACCTTCAACAACAACCGCCGTACCGTGTCGGTCAAGTCCACGACCGCCACGTTCAGCAAGTCGGCCGCCGAGACCAAGGCCCTGACCGCCGCCAAGGCCCTCGACGCGGAGAACCCCGCCGCGCAGAGCGCCCGCAAGGTGATCTGGGCGGGCGCGGGCACGCCGAAGCTGGCCTGGGAGACCGTGGTCAGCGGTCTGCAGGACGACGGCACGCCGAGCAAGCTGCACGTCGTCACCGACGCCGCCACCGGCGCCGAGCTCTCCCGGTTCGAGGGCATCGAGACCGGCACCGGCAACAGCCAGTACAGCGGCACCGTCACCATCGGCACCACGCTGTCCGGGTCGACGTACCAGCTGAACGACACCACGCGCGGCACCCACAAGACGTACAGCCTGAGCAACGGCACGTCCGGTACCGGCACCCTGATGACGGATGCCGACGACACCTGGGGCACCGGCTCCGGGTCGAACACCCAGACCGCCGGCGTCGACGCCCACTTCGGCGCCCAGACGACCTGGGACTTCTACAAGAACACCTTCGGCCGCAGCGGCATCAAGAACGACGGCGTCGCCGCCTACTCGCGCGTCCACTACAGCACGGCGTACGTCAACGCCTTCTGGGACGACGACTGCTTCTGCATGACGTACGGCGACGGCACGAGCAGCACCCACGCGCTCACCTCGCTGGACGTGGCCGGCCACGAGATGACCCACGGCGTCACCTCCAACACCGCGGGCCTGAACTACACCGGTGAGTCCGGCGGTCTGAACGAGGCCACCTCCGACATCTTCGGCACCGGGGTGGAGTTCTACGCGGCGAACTCCTCCGACGTCGGTGACTACCTCATCGGCGAGAAGATCGACATCAACGGCGACGGCACCCCGCTGCGCTACATGGACGAGCCCGACAAGGACGGCGGCTCCGCCGACAGCTGGTACTCCGGCGTCGGCAACCTCGACGTCCACTACTCCTCGGGCCCCGCGAACCACATGTTCTACCTGCTCTCCGAGGGCAGCGGCAGCAAGACCATCAACGGCGTCACCTACAACAGCCCGACCTCGGACGGCGTGGCCGTCGCGGGCATCGGCCGGGCCGCCGCGCTGCAGATCTGGTACAAGGCGCTGACGACGTACATGACGTCCAGCACCAACTACGCCGGCGCGCGCACCGCCGCCCTCAGCGCGGCCACCGCGCTGTACGGCTCCAGCTCGACCCAGTACGCCGGGGTCGGCAACGCCTTCGCCGGCATCAACGTCGGCAGCCACATCACGGTCCCGTCGACCGGCGTCACGGTCACCAACCCGGGCAGCCAGTCCACCACCGTCGGCACCGCGGTGAGCCTGCAGATCTCGGCCAGCAGCACCAACAGCGGCACCCTGACGTACGCCGCGAGCGGACTGCCCACCGGACTGTCGATCAGCTCCACCGGTCTGATCTCCGGCACGCCGACCACCGCCGGCTCCTACAGCACCACCGTCACGGTGACCGACTCCACCGGCGCCACCGGCACCGCGTCCTTCACCTGGACGGTCAGCTCGACGGGCGGCGGTTCCTGCACCTCGACGCAGCTCCTGGGCAACGCGGGCTTCGAGTCGGGCAACACCACCTGGACCGCGACCAGCGGGGTCATCACCAACTCCAGCAGCCAGGCGGCCCGCACCGGTTCCTACAAGGCCTGGCTCGACGGCTACGGATCGACCCACACCGACACGCTGACGCAGTCGGTGACGATCCCCAGCGGCTGCACCAGCACCACGTTCACCTTCTACATCCACATCGACACGGCCGAGACCACCACCAGCACCCAGTACGACAAGCTGACGGTCACCGCCGGGACCACCACCCTGGCCACGTACTCCAACCTCAACGCGGCCACCGGCTATGTCCAGAAGTCCTTCAGCCTCGGCTCCTTCGCGGGCAGCACCGTCGCCCTGAAGTTCTCCGGCGTCGAGGACTCCTCGCTCCAGACCAGCTTCGTCATCGACGACACCGCCGTCACGACCGGCTGATCGGCCCCTCCTGACCGGCGTCCCGCACCCGGGCTCCCCCCTGGTGCGGGACGCCGTCGTGTGCGCCCGGTTCGGTTCCCTTCAGTTCATCGGGTCGAGGGTCAGGTACGCCTGGCGCGGCGAGCCGTCGTGGACGAGGGACTCCTGCTGTCCGACGTCGTCGAAGGCGAACGCGTACGCCTTGCCGTCCGCCATCTGCGCGTGGATCTTGCGGGCGTAGTGGTTGGTCACCGTGTCCTGGTAGAAGTTCGCCGTCGTGGTGTCCGGCTGGTTGGGGTTGACCAGGAGCGTGGAGCGGTTGAAGCCCGCGCACAGGGTGCGGGAGATCGGACCGCGCACGGCGTCGTTCGGCGCGTCCAGCAGCCGGTGGCAGCCGAAGATGCTGGACGCGTCCGGCTTCTGGAAGCTGGTCACGACCGCGCCGGCGGAGTTGGTGAAGTTCATGACCCCGCCCGAGACCCGGCCGTAGTACTTCGTGCCCGGCTGGTCGGCGAACGGGGTGACGGTCAGGGTGGTCGTCGCGTACTTCTGCCAGACGCGGTTGACGTAGTCGTCCATGACGTTCGCCGGGAGGGCTCCCGTCTCCACCCCGTACAGCGGGGCGAGAGCCCTCAGCACGGTGCCGTCGGACCGGGTCTGGACGAGGTTCGCCCAGCCGCCGGGCTGACCGCGCAGGGCGTTGAAGAAGCCGTTGTAGCCGCCCGCCTTGAGGTGCCCGGTGCTGATGGCAGTCCCGTCGGCGCGCTGCACGCCGACCGCGTACGGAGCGGAGAACATGTCGACCTGAGTGCTGTTCAGCCACAGCCCGGAGTCGTTCAGCGTGTACTCCGACCAGTTGAACAGGATGTTCCGGTTCGGGTCGGTCGGGTTCTGCACGGCCGGCTGCACCAGCCCGCCGGTGGTCAGCCGGAAGTCGAGCTTCTGTCCGTAGGAGAAGTAGACCCGGCCGGAGAACTTGGGCATCCGGATGGTGGCGGACTGTCCGGCGGCCGGGCCCGCGATCGAGGCGTCGGGCGCCGGGGTGGGCGGGTTGCCGCCGGCGGGCCAGGCGTGGAAGGCGCCGCCCGCGTCCGCCCAGCCCTGCCGGCCCGTCGACAGCTGGGTGCCGAGGTTGTAGACGTAGAGGGCTTCGCCGCGCCCCGAGTTGTTGGTGATCTTCAGCGGGATGGTGTCGGGGACGGCCGCCTGAGCCGGGGGGCCGAGGGAGAACAGTGCGCCGACGAGAGCGGCGGCTCCGGCGATTCTGAGCGCGAGCGTGATCCTTGAGAGCACTCTCCACCTCCGTGCGGGTAGGCCTGTGGGGTTGGTCCGTACCATGTTGAGAGCGCTCTCAAAGTCGCACCGGGGTGTGCCCATGTCAACAATATGAACGGAAACGGCAGTGGAAAGGACGCCCTCGGCACGGCTCGTGCCAGGGGCGTCCCGTCGCCCGGTCCCGGTGCTCGGCCCGTCGGGGTCCCTGCGCTCAGAAGGTCCGCTTCAGCAGATCCAGCAGCGCGGCCCAGTGCCGCTCGGAGCCCTTCTCGTCGTACGCGGAGGTGTCGGCCTGCGTGTAACCGTGCTGCGCGCCTTCGTAGACCTCGCAGGTGTGGCGGACGCCGGCCGCGGTGAGGGCCTGCTCCAGGCGCTCCATCTGCTCGGGCGGCAGGGCCGAGTCGTTGTCCGCGTGGCCCAGGTAGACCTCGGCCTTGATGTGCTCGGCCGACAGGTGAGGGCTGTCCGGCGCGTCGGTGGCGAGACGCCCGCCGTGGAAGCCGGCCGCGGCCGCGACCCGGTCCGGATGGCCGCCGGCGGTCCACAGGGTGAGCCGGGCGCCCATGCAGTACCCGGTCACCGCGACCGGGCCGGCCGCGACCAGCTCGCTCTCCGCCATCCACCGCAGATAGGCGCCGGCGTCCCGCACGGCCAGTTCGGAGGTGAGGGAGAGCATGATCGGGTACAGCTCTTCGAAGATCTCCGGACGCGCAGCCGGGTCGATGAACTCGGGCAACTCCACGACGGGAGCGCGCCCGTGACGGTAGAAGACATTCGGGACCAGCACCGTGTAACCGGCCTCGGCGAGCCGGTCGGCCATCGCCCGCAGATGCGGACGGAGTCCGAAGGCGTCCTGGTAGAGCAGTACGCCCGGCCGTGGCGCCCCGTCCCCCGGATGGGCCAGATAGGCGTCGGCGACGCCGTCCTCGGTGCGAATGTCGACGGCTGTTCCCTGTACGGAGGTCATCTGGGGGTGCCTCTCTGACGCGGTTCACGGTGTACGGCGAGCGTCATCGTTGCATGCACCATCCACCCGGCCGCGAGGACCCCCGGTGCAGGGCGCGCTACTCGAACCGGGAGGTGTCGCCGGCCCCGTGCCGCACGATCTCCGCCTCGCCCTCGGAGAAGTCGATGACCGTCGTCGGCTCGGTGCCGCAGTCCCCGGAGTCGACCACGCCGTCCACCACATGGTCGAGCCGGTCCTTGATCTCCCAGCCCTGGGTCATCGGCTCGTCCTCGCCGGGCAGCAACAGGGTGCTGGACAGCAGGGGTTCACCGAGCTCGGCCAGCAGGGCCTGGGTGACGACATGGTCCGGGATGCGCACGCCCACCGTCTTCTTCTTCGGATGCTGGAGCATGCGGGGCACCTCCTTCGTCGCCGGGAGGATGAAGGTGTAGCTGCCGGGCGTCGACGCCTTGATCGCGCGGAACACGTCCTTGTCCACCCGCACGAACTGGCCGAGCTGCGCGAAGTCCTGGCAGACCAGGGTGAAGTGGTGCCGGTCGTCGAGATCGCGGATGGCCCGGATCCGGTCGATGCCGTCCTTGCTGCCCAGCCGGCAGCCCAGCGCGTAGCAGGAGTCCGTCGGGTACGCGATCAGCGCGTCGTCCGCCCGGATGGCGGCCGCGATCTGGGAGATGGTGCGCGGCTGGGGGTTCTCGGGGTGCACGTCGTAGTACTTGGCCATTCGCTGAGCTTATGCCGTGCCACCGGGCGCCGCCGCGCAAGCCCGCCGCCCCGCCCCGCGGACCGGCCGGCCGGGTGGAATCGGCCGACACGGTGACCTTCGCGGGACCGTCCCGGCCCACCCCGCTCGCCGGGCCTGGTCTCCAAGGCGGGTGAGGTAACGTCCCCGACCGATATGGCTGGTTCGGCTCACAGGGGCCGTGAGCGACGAGGAGAGCGCCGACATGGGCGGCCGGGACGACGAGAACCTCCACACCGAAGCGGCGGACGGTGCCGGATCGACGTGGGCCCAGGCACTCCTCGATCACCTGCGCCCCACCGGGCGGGACGTCGGCCGCATCGTCGACTGGCTCGGGAGGACGCTCGACGCGACGGTCTCCCTGCGCGACGACGCCGGCGCCTCCCTCGCCGGACCGCCCACCCCGCTGGACGAGGCCCTGACCGCCGACATCACCGGCGGCCGCCTCGCCTCCGCGGCCTGGGAGGGCGACGGCCGGTACGTACGCCTGACGAGGGTCGAACTCACCCGGCCCGGCTCGGTCGGCGTGCTCGCCGTGACCCGCACCAGCCCCTTCGACCGGCGCGCCGCCGACATCCTCACGCACACCGTGGGCGTCCTGGAGCTCCTCCTGCGCGCGCAGCAGACCGCGGCGACCGGACACCGACTGGCCCGCGCCACCGCCGATCTGCGCCTGGCCATCCTGCAACTGCTCATGGTCGAGGACACCATCGCCGCCCGCCGCGTCGCCGCCGGTCTGTGGCCCGGCCTCCTCGACACCGACACCGCCTGCGTCTACGTCGTCGAGGTCAGCCCCGAGGAACGCGACCGCCTCGCCGCGGCCTGTGTGGCGGCGACCCGGGACGAGGCACTGGTCGTGCGCTGCCCCGCCCTGGACGGCCACGTCATCGTCGTCGTTCCGGACGACAGCGCGGGCAGCGCACTGCGCGCCCTGTGCGATCGCAACCCCAGCGCGTTTCTCGGGGGCAGCTCCCGGCAGAGTCTCGCCCACACCGCCACCGCCTACGGGCAGGCCGTCAGCGCGCTCGCCGTCGCCCGCTTCCGCCCCGACAAGACGGCCGTCTACGCCGAACGCACCCACCCCGAACGCCTGATGGACCCCGAGGTCCTGCGCACCTGGACGACCCGTCTGCTGCGCCCCCTCGACACCCTCCCGCACCACACCCGCGCCGAACTCCTCGCCACCACCCGGCTCGGCCTGGAGTTCACGGCAGTGAACGCGGCGAAAGTGCTCGGCGTCAGCCGCAACACCGTCCGCGCCCGTATGGAACGCGTCGAGAACCTGCTGCGCACCGACTTCTCCGACCTCACCGTCCGGGCCGCCGTCCATCTCGCCCTCAACGCGCAGGTCGGCACAGCGGAGGAGCCCACCGGCGCCACGGCGGCCTCCGGCCGGTTCGGCGAGCTGCTCACCGGGCCCGCGCTGCTCGCCTGGGCGCAGGATCTGCTGGCCCGCCTCGACACCGACGGCCGAGACCTGCGCGGCACCCTGCGCGCCTGGATCGCCGCCGGCGGCAACGCCGAACGCGCCGCCCAGCGGTTGAGCGTGCACGCGCAGACCGTCCGCGAACACGTCCGCAGCGCCGAACCCGTCCTCGAACGCCAGCTCCTCGCCGGCGGCAGCGACCTGTACGAGGTCGTGCTGGCCCATCTCGCGGCGGGCGACCTCGACCAGCCCGACCTGCAGGGACATCCCCATCAGGATCCCCGCCAGGGTTCCCGACAGGATTCCCACCGGGCGGAATCGGGCCATCCGGACTCACCTGTGCACGGGTGAGTCCTCCGGCCCCGCGAGCGGGCACGGCCACGATTCACAAGCCGCCCGCGGGGCCGTTAGGTTCAAGGAACCGCGGGGGTACGACCGGTACGGGGGACTGGTCGCACCCCCGTGTGCGTTCAGCCCCGGAGCCGCACCGGGATCTCCTGCCAGCCGCTCGCGATGAACGAGGGCACCTGCTGCAGCTCCTCGCCGCCGGTGTCCAGCCGCAGCTCGGGGAACCGGTCGAAGAGCGCCGTCAGCGCCGTCAGCGCCTCCATCCGGGCCAGCGGAGCCCCGATGCACCGGTGCACACCGAGCCCGAAGGCCAGATGGTCGTCGGCCCTGCGTGCCGCGTCGAACACCTCCGCGTCCGGCCCGTAGTGCGCCGGGTCCACGTTCGCTGCCGCGTACGTGGTGACGATGGCGTCCCCGGCCGGGATCGTCACGTCACCCACCTTCAGGTCGCTGACGGCGAACCGCAGCGGCAGCGTGGCGATCGACGGGTACAGCCGCAGCGTCTCGTCCACGACGGCGTCCCAGGAGATCTCGCCCCGCCGCACGGCCGCCAGCTGCTCGGGCCGGCGCAGCAGCGCCACCGTCGCGTTCCCGATGAGGTTCACGGTCGTCTCGAAGCCCGCCCCGATGACCAGCAGCAGCGTGTACACCAGCTCCTCGCCGCTCAGCCGGTCGCCGTCCTCGTCCCGCACCCGGATCAGCTCGGTCGTCAGGTCGTCGCCGGGGTGCTCGGTCCGGTGGGCGATGAGCGCGCCCAGCACCGTGCCGATCTGCTCCTGGACGAACGCGGCGTGCTCCGGGGTCGGGTCGGACGTGTCCATGATCGCGGCGATCAGCCGGGCGGTGGCCTCCCGCAACTCCTCGGGCACGCCGAAGAGTTCGCAGATGATCCGCATCGGCAGCGGATGCGCGAACCCGGCCTTGAGGTCGACGACCTCTGCGCCGTCCTTGTCCAGGGCGTCCAGCAGCTCCGCGGTGATCGCCTCCACCCGTCCCCGCAGCACCTCCGTGCGCCGGTGGGTGAAGCTCGGCGCGACCAGCTTGCGCAGCCGCGCATGGTCGGCGCCGTACGTGGAGAGCATGTTGACCACGCCGACCCAGCCCAGGATCCAGCCCCAGGACGGGTGCTCGCCCAGCTCCGGCCACTGCCGCCAGTGCCGGCGCGGGTCCTTGCTGACCTGGGGGTCGAGGATCAGGTCCTTGAGCGTGTCGTACCCGGTGGGCGCCCAGGCCGGGATGCCGCCGGGCAGCTCGACGGGCACGATCGGCCCCAGGGCGCGCAGCCGGGCGCTCTCACCGGGGATGTCGGCGCCCAGCGGGTCGAGGGCGATGCGGTCGGTCACGGTCACGAAGGAGCTCCTGGCTGTTCGGGAGAGGCAGACGGAGAGGCAGACGCAAGGGAAGAGACAGAGCGGGACGCGGAGGAAGACGCGGAGGGAGCGGGCGTGCGGGGGCTGAAGCGGACGGGCAGCGCGGTCAGCGAGCGATGGAAGGGACCAGGCCGCCAGTCGAGCCGCTCACGGGGCAGGACGGGATCGAGATCGGGCAGCCACTGGGTGAGCCGCTCGATCGCCTCGGTGACCAGCAGCAGCGTGTGCTGCTTCACCGGACAGGCGTGCGCGCCCGCGCCCCACGACAGATGCGAGGCGTCGTTGGGATGCCGGCCGCGGGTCACCTCCTGCTCCGCGAACAGCCCGAGCGCCCCGTACGACACCACCACCGGCACCGCGTCGCGCAGCCACACCCCGTGGAAGGCGACGGGCCTGCGGGCGTAGTAGATGCCGTAGTTGGCCAGCGGCGTCTCGTGGTGCAGCACCTCGACCACCGCGTCCATGACCGGCCGGGCGCCGCTGGTGAGCGTGGAGTAGTACTCCGGGTTCCCCAGGATCCGGGACAGGGTGTTGGACACCAGGTTCGCGGTCGGCTCGTACCCGGCCCCGAGGGTGAGGAACACCTGCCAGGTGACCTCCTCCGGGGTCAGCCCGGCCGGGTGGTCGAGGAGCCAGCTGGGCAGGTCGTCGCCGCGCTGCGCGGCCTTGGCGGCGATGACGTCCAGGACGTACTGGGCGTACAGCGCCTCGCCCTCGGCGGCCTGCGCGCCGCCCTCCATCATCTTGCCCAGGCCCGCCTCGAGCCGGTCGCCCTGATCGTCCGGCAGCCCGAACAGGTCGTTGAAGACCAGCGCCATCAGCGGCCGGGAGAAGTCCGCGACCAGGTCCGCCTCACCGCGGGGGCCGATGCGCGCGGCCAGCAGCCGCACCGCCCGGTGCACGCGTCCCCGCAGGTCGTGCGGTTCCACCAGGTCGAACACATCGATGAGGGTGGTGCGGTAGCGCACGTGCGCCGCGCCGTCGGCGAACAGCGCGTTGGGCCGCCATCGCATCATGCCGAGCACCGGCGAGTCGACGGGGACCGTCGTCTCCCAGGCCCGCGGGTCGTGCGAGAACGTCTCCTCGTCGTGCAGCACGTCCAGCGCCGCCCGCCGCTCGGTGACCACGTACGCCGGCACCCCGGGCGCCAACTCGGCCCAGCCGATGGGACCTTGGGCGCGCAGGGCGGCGTAGTAGCGCTGCGGATCCGGCGCGAAGCCGTCCTCCCACAGCCGTACGGGCACGGAGCGGGAGAAGTCGCGCCGGTCCGGGGGATAGGTCGTCACCGGGCCTCCACCGGGTCGCGGCCGATCAGATGGTCGACCAGCGCGAGCAGCGCGTCGATCGAGGAGTTCGGGTCCCGGGCGTCGCAGGTCACCATCGGCGTCCCCGGCTCCAGGTCCAGTGCCCGGCGCAGCCGCTCCTCGCCGTAGTGGCGGGGCGTGTCGGGGAAGGCGTTGAGGGCCACCGCGTACGGCAGCCCGCTCTCCTCCACCAGGCCCAGCACGTCGAACGACGCGTCGAGCCGACGGCTGTCGACGAGGACGAGCGCGCCGAGCGCCCCGTAGGCGATGTCGTCCCACAGCGCCCGGAAGCGCTCCTGCCCGGGCGTGCCGAACAGGTACAGCACGACGTCGCCGGACAGACTGATCCGGCCGAAGTCGATGGCGACGGTCGTCGTGGACTTCTCCCGCACCCCGGCCAGGTCGTCGACCTGCGCGGACGCCTCGGACAGATGCTCCTCGGTGTGCAGCGGCCGGATCTCGGACACGGAGTCGATCAGGGTCGTCTTGCCCACCCCGAACGGCCCCGCGACCAGGATCTTCACCAGGTCGCGAGCGGTGTCGGGGAGGTGGACGACGCCGGGCGCGGCGTCAGGTGCTGCGGTGCCGGGCGCTGCGGTGCTAGGGGCTGAGCTTGAGGGCGCGGAGGCCATCGGCCACTCTCTTCAACAGGTCGGGGTCGAACCGTTCGGCGGGCGGGATCGGCGCACGGGCGGTGATCAGGTTCCGGTCGACGAGACCGGCCGCCAGCACCCGCACCGCGGAGAACGGCAGCCTGAGCAGCGCGGCGGCCTCCACCGTCGCCAGCGAACCGCCCTCCAGGGTGTCCAGCAGGGCGAGTTCGGCGGCGGGGAGGCCGACGGGCAGCGGCTCGTCGCTGCGGGTCAGCACCGACAGCCGCTCCAGGTGGGGGCGGCTGGGCCGGGCCACCCCGCCGGTCGACAGGTAGGCGGGAACCAGGGGGCGGCCGGCCGGGCGGCCGGTCATGCCGACGCGTTGTCGTCGGCTCCTCGGGGCGCTGCCGCCATGGCCTTCTCGCCCAGTCGCGCCACCTGGGAGTGCACCCGGTGCGCCAGCAGGTCCAGCCGCACCTCGCCGTCGCCGTACGCGGCCACACAGGTGCCGTGGTCGGTCGGCACGATCAGCACGTATCCGAGGTCGGACTCGATGACGATCTGCCGGATCTCGGCCCGCTCCCGGTCGGCGAACGCGGCCGCCGCGGTACGGCAGGCCCCCTGCACCGTGCTGGTGATGGCGGCCACCCGCTCGGCCGACGGCTGGGACAGGGCGTCGGTGTACCCCGTCACGAGGCCGTCCCGGGTCAGCATGACGGCGGCCAGCACGTGCGGCACCTGCAGGACCGGTTCCAGCACCCATGCCGTGTCGCCCGTGTTGCTGCTGGTCATCTGTCCGTACCCCCTTCGTTGTCGGTCGGGTCGATGTCGTCGGCCGGGGTGTTCCCGGCGGCGTTCTGCGCGCGGGCGGCGGCCGTGCCGGACTGCAGTGCGCCGAGCGAGGCCGCCGCCTCCTCCGGGCGGCGCGCGGGGCGCCGCGTCGGGGGCGGCGGCGGTGCGGCGGCGGCCCGGGTGCGGCGCCGGCGCTGCGGCAGGCCCTCGGCGTCCTCCGGCTCGTGGTGCCCGGGAGGGGCCTCGGGGGCGCCGGCCTCCGTCCCGTACGCGTGGGCGTGGGCGGAGGCGGGGGTGGGTGCGGGCCGGTCGGGCACCGCTCTGCGCGTCGTGCGCGGGGCGCTCGCGGCCGGGGGCCGGTCGACCGGGTCGAGGTGGCTGAGCAGATGACTGTGCACCCGCAGCACCGCGCGCACCCCGCCGTACGGCGAGGCCGAGGAGACGTCGACGCCAAGGTCGAACTGCCGGGTCAGCCGGCCGATCGCGGCCAGCCCCATGCGCGGCGGATCGCCCAGGTCGGTCAGCAGGATGAGGTCGTCGCCGGCCACCAGCCGCTGGGCGCGGTCGCGTTCGTCGCGGGTCATGCCGAGACCGGCGTCGTCGACGGTGACGCACACCCCGTGGTGGACGTGCTCCAGGCTCACCACCACGTCCGTGTCCGGGGACGAGTGCCGGAGCGCGTTGTCGAGCAGTTCGGCGACGATGATGGCCACCGGCTCCACGGCGTGCGAGACCAGGGCCGTACCGGCCTCGAGGTGGTTGTGGACCTGGACCCGCTGGTAGCCCGCGAGCCGGGCCTGGCCGCCGGTCACCGCGTCCACCAGATGGGACTCCTCGCGGGCCAGCCCGACCCAGGCCCCGCACACCACGGCGGCGACCTGCGCACGGCGCAGCGACTGCTCGTTCTCATGGTCCAGCCGGAACAGCGTCTGCGCCAACTCCGGGTCGTCGTAGCGCTGTTGGAGCCCGCGCAGGGCGTCCTGCAGTCGGTAGAGGGCGGCCTGGATCTCCCGGACCGCGCCCCGCATCCCGGCCTGTGCCGCGGCGTCGACCCGGGTGCGCTGGGCGGCCACCTCGGACTGCAGCGCCAGCAGCACGTTCTCCAGGGCGATGCCCAGTGGGGTGCCGACGGTGAGCGGCTGGAGCGGGCCCGGCACGGCAAGGTGCGGATGCGCCACGTGACGGGCGGCGGCGGGCACCCGCTGCGCGGCCAGATGCTCGACCTCGGCGGTGAACGCCCGCAAGGAGCCGTCGAGTCGGGTGCGCAGCGCGGCGATCTCCGCTCGCTGCCGGGTCTGTTGCCGCCGCAATCGCAGCACCCCGCCGCCGAGGGCGAGCGCGGACAGTGTGCCGGCGGCCAGGCCGCCGGCCACCAGATCCGGTAATTCGATCATCGCTTGGGTTCCAGAAAGGTCGGGCGTCGTCACGGAGTTCAGGGCAGGGGTGGGTCCGACGGGCTCGGACCGGGCACTCGCAGCACAGTACACACCGTCATCGATCGCTCCCGCACGGTTGAGCGATACTTGGGTCCGAAAGTGCCAGCCTTCTGTTCGCTTCTGCGTCGACTGTCGGGAATGCCGTAGGACTCCGAACGGGCGTTGCGCTCACCCGTGCCGGTGAGCGCGCGCTGCCCGCGCGTACCACCGGCGTGCCCCCTCGCGTTGGTCCGGCATGGACCGAACTCCTCCCGTGGGGCCCCGCGACGACTGCCCGTCCGGTCTTCTCCACGCCCGGTGGGCGGGCGGCCCGCACTGCCGGGTGCCGATCTACGCCGGGCTCGTCGCGGAGTGGCGCGCCCGCGGCCGGACCGTGCCCGCCCGCCCGGACCTGCACTGGGTGTCCCTGGTCCGGCCCTCCCGCCGTCCGTGACGGGTCACGGACGGCACGCCGGGGTCAGCACGGCCAGCGTGCCGTTGGCCTGGCGCAGCGCGAACTCCAGCGTGACGGGCGCGTGCAGCGAACCGGTCCCGTCCGGCGGGACCAGCCACTCCAGGGACCGCGCCGCCCGGTACGGCGGCGGCACCGCCACCCAGGAACCCCGGCTCGCGCGCCGCAGTCCCGCGCCGATCCACCGGCTGCCGGGATCGGGCGGCAGGAAGAAGCCCACCCGGTGCGCCGCGGTGTCCACCAGCGTCGGCCCCGGCGCGGGGCGCGAGGCCTGCCACAGCAAGTCCAGGGTGAGCAGGCCCAGCCGGTCGGGCACGCTGAGCACGTCCCAGTAGCGGCCCGCCTCCAGGAGGGCGATCCCCTCGCCCTGGTCCCACTCCCGCTTGCACGTCCGTGGGTCCGTCGCCGCGGCGGCGAGCCACTCCACGCCGCGCATCCACATCGCATCGCTCATGTCGGCTCCGTGTGACCTCCCCGGCGGCCGCATGCCGACCGGGCATATGCATGCTGGTGGATATTTCTATGGGGTGGAAGGGGTGGCGAACCCTGGCGTTTCGGTCTCTTTCGTTCGACTTTCGCGCCGTTGTTCCATGTTCTGTGTCGTTCTGGGTTCCCTGTCGTTCTGGTGGCCGTTCTAGTGGTCGTTCTCCAGGTGCAGTTTGAGCAGGTCCACGCCGTAGTCGCCGCCGTTGGGGGTGCGGATGATGGTGTGGATGTGCTGCTGGGTGGGCGTGCGGCCGGTGCCGTAGGCGATCGGGGACTGGGCGTCGTACTCGATGAGCACGACCGGGCTGTGCACGCGGTAGTAGAAAGCGGAGCTGTCCTCGGTCTCGCCGATCCAGTAGAAGTACGTGTCGTCGAGGTGCTCCTCGACCTCCGTCATCTTCACCTCGGCGTGACCGTCGTTCATGTTGCCGACGTACACGCGGACCAGATCGAGGAGGCTGTTCTGCTGGGCGGCGGTCCACCCCTTGGCGGCCAGGCCCTGGTAGGCGAGCTGGGCGTTGTCCTGCCCCGCGCCGGCCTTGAAGTTGTCGCCGGCCTTGCTCTCGGAGGAGACGACCTTCTTCTGCTGCGCGGAGGTCAGGGACCGCAGCACGGTCAGCCCCGCCGTGGTCTCCTTCTTGAAGAGGGTGATCTTCTCGCCGTTGTAGGTGGCCGAGGTCGGCTCGGAGCCCATGAAGGTGGGCGTCATGACGACCTGGTCGCCGAGCACGAAGTAGTTGATGGCCACATGGTGACCCTCGTACTGGAAGCCCCATGGCTCGGTGGTCGACGGCGTGCCCATGAAGGTGAAGAAGTAGGCGCCCTCGGTGAGGGTGTCCCGGCCGCCGCCGCTGTAGTCGCCCAGGAACGCGTTGAGCTTCATGATGTTGCGGGTCTGGGTGAGCCCCTCGGCGGAGAGTGCGACGCCGAGCAGCGCGTAGCCGAGGTTGCGCTGCTTCTCGGTCAGGTCGCCCATCCGGGCGCCCTCGCGCTGGTAGCCGTCGACGTTGCTCCAGGCCAGCCACTCGTCGTCGTCCACCTCGAAGACGGACGCCTTGCGCTCCGCGGCGGTCAGCCCGTCCAGGAAGGCCTGGGCGGCCTTGACCACCTTGTCGGTGGAGACGTCCGTGGCGTGGATCGAGTACAGGTCGTCCACCACCTTGCCGTCGGTGGTGACCCCGACGAAGTCGGCGTACTTGACCTCGCTCGCGCCGGGGCCCATGCCTCCGGCCCCGCCGCCGGGGCCGCCGGAGGGGCCCCCGGACGGCATCCCGCCCGGGCCGCCGTACGAGGCGGAGGCCGCGGCGTCGGAGGAGCTGGACGAGCAGCCGGTCATGGTCGCCATCGCGGCGACTCCGCCGGCGAGCAGCGCCTTGTTCATGAACCAGCGACGGCTGCGCTCGGTTTCGGGGGTGCGTGGTCGGTGTCCGTGCATGAAGCCCAAGCTTCACGACGTACCTGAAGGAAACCTGAAGCCCGTCGAGCCCGTCCCGGCAGGTCCTCCAGGTCCTCCAGGTTCCCCCTCCGGGCCGCCGCAGGTCCCGTCAGGCCCCGCCGGGGCCGCCCTGGGGCACCGACAGCGGCAGCTCGGCCTGGCGCAGCTCGGCCAGCAACTCGTTCTGCCCCGCGAGGAGTTCGGTGAGGATGCGGCGGGCGGCCCGCAGCAGCTCTGCCACGTCACCGCCCGCCAGCGCGTAGCTGACCGTCGAGCCCTCCCGGATCGACACCACGATCCCGGACCTGCGCAACACCGCCAGCTGCTGGGACAGGCTGGACGGTTCGATCTCGATCTCGGTGAGCAGGTCCCGCACGGCCACGGGGCCGCCCTGCAGCAGTTCGAGGACCCTGATGCGCACGGGGTGCCCGAGCATGCGGAAGAACTCGGCCTTGGCCTGGTAGAGGGGAACCTGCATGGTCGGTCGCTCGCTCCCTGCCGCGTTCGGTGCCTGGTTCTCGATCCTGGTGGCTGGGGGCTCCGCACACCCGTGTGATGCGCTGATCTGGATGTGTCGAGATGAAGAAACCTTCAATTCGACGGCATGCGAAGCCGCGGACCTCCGGTCGTCTACACCTCGAGCTCGGCTTCGATGCGCTTGAGCTGGTGCCGGGCCATGGCCAGATTGGACCGGTCACGGTCCAGGACGAGGTAGAGGAACAGCCCGCTGCCGCCGCGCCCCTTGAGCAGCCGGATGAGGTGGTACTGGCTGCCGAGCGTGATCAGGACGTCCTCGATCTCGCCCTTCAGACCCAGGTGCTCCATGGTGCGGACCTTGGCGCGGATCACATCGGTGTTGCCGGCCGCGGCGACGTTCAGGTCGAGGTCCTTGCCGCCGCCGAGCGTGCCGAGTGCCATGCCGCTGGTGTAGTCCACGACGGCGACCCCCAGCGCCCCCTCCACCGCGGTCATCGTCTCCTTCATCGAGATCTCCACATTCGCCATGGCGTTCTCCTGCCGGTTGCACGGGTCCGGGCTCCTCCGGCCCCGTTGGTCCACCGACCGTACGGAGCCCGTCCCCCGACGGGGTGACACGCTCCGGGACTGGACCAAGGAGCTTCGGAAGACGAAGACCTCCGCACCTTTCTGATCGCACAGATATGTGAATTGAGCGGATCGACAGGGGTACGCGGCGACCATGCGGTTCCTCGATCGACGGCAGGCCGGACGGAAACTGGCCGACCCGCTGCGGGCCCGGCAGGAGCGCGGCCTGCTGCCCGACCCCGTCGTGCTCGCCCTGCCGCGCGGCGGCGTCCCCGTGGCCGCGGAGGTCGCCCGGGTGCTCGACGCCCCGCTGGACGTACTGGTCGTACGGAAGATCGGCGCTCCCTTCCAGGAGGAGTTCGGCGTCGGCGCGATCACCGGCGACGACGAGGACGCCCACTTCGACGAGGACGCCCTGGCCGCGCTGGGCCTGAGCGCGGCCGCGCTCACCCCGGTCGTGGAACGCGAACGCGCGGAGCTCCGCCGCCGCGAACGGTTGTACCGGCACGGCCGCCCCGCCCCCGACCTGCGGGAACGCACCGTGATCGTGGTGGACGACGGGCTCGCGACCGGGGTCACGGCCCGCGCCGCCCTGCGCTCCGCACGCCGCCGCGACCCCCGGCGGGTCCTGCTGGCCGTGCCGGTCGGTGCGCGGGAGACGGTGGATCTGCTGCGCGCCGAGGCCGACGACGTGATCTGTCTGCATCAGCCGGCCCACTTCACGGCCGTCGGCCTCTGGTACGACGACTTCCAGCAGCTCTCGGACGCCGACGTGCTGCGAGCCCTGCAGACGGCGGCCGAGCGCTGAGCGGCCCACTGAGCGCCGCGCCGTCGGACGTCCGCGGAGACGTACTGTGTGCTCGCCGGGTCAGTTCTGTGGCAGCCACTTCTCCAGGGCGTCGATCAGACGGTCGAGCGCGGGCTCCTCGGTGGAGCGGTCCGTCATGACCGTACGGCCGTCGAACCGGAGCGTGTACTGGAACAGGTCGGCCGCCCCCATGTTCATCGTGAACGACGGGACGTCGTCGAGCGCCGGATCCCCGAGCAGCGTGCGCAGCTTCGTGAACTGGGCCGCGGTGGTGCGGTGCACCGCGGACTCGCCCTTGTCGGAGGTGCGGACGGTGCCGTCGCCCCGGAGGATCACCTCCTTGTTCACCCCGGCGAAGCCACCGCTGACGGTCATGACGACCAGCTTCTGATCCGGTCCGGTGACGGGCACCGGCGACGGACTCGCGGACGCCGGAACCGACGGGGATGCGGAGGCGGACGCGGAGGGCGTGGGCGGGCCGGCGGGGGACGAAGGGGACGCGGTCAGCGTGGCGCGTGCGGTGTCCGTCGGCTTCTTCGTGTCCCCGCCGTCCCCGCCGTCCCCGGGGGAGCAGCCGACCAGGGCCAGCACGCCGGCCGCGCACACCATCGCCGAACTCCGAGCGAGCACTGCGCACTCCTCGCGTGTCGATGCCTGAGTAACCGTCATATCAGAGTGCCATGCTGTGCGTTCCGCCGTCTCCCGGGAGGAAGCATGTCCCAACCGTCCGTTCTCGCCGCACTGGTGTCCGCGCTGCGCGGTGGGTCCATCGAAGTCGTCGACCTCACCTCACCGCTGTCGTCGTCCACGCCGGTGATCCAGTTGCCGCCCGAGTTCGGCCAGACGGCGGTGTTCGAGCTGGAGGAGATCAGCCGGTACGACGACCGGGGGCCGGCCTGGTACTGGAACAACTTCCGCAGCGGCGAGCACACCGGCACCCACTTCGACGCCCCGAACCACTGGGTGACCGGCCAGGACCTCGACGACGTGGCGTCCGTGCCGGCCGGCCGGCTGATCGCACCCGCCGCCGTGCTCGACTTCGCCGCCGAGGCGGCCGAGAACCCCGACTTCCTCGTGGAAGTGGAGCATGTGAAGGCGTGGGAGGCCGAGCACGGACCGCTGCCCGAGGGCGGCTGGCTGTTGCTGCGCACCGGCTGGGACGCCCGCGGCCACTCCCAGGAGGCGTTCCTCAACGCGGACGGGACCGGCCCGCACACCCCCGGCCTGTCACCGGAGTGCGCCCGCTGGGTGGCGCAGGAGTCGCCGGTGATCGGCCTCGGAGTGGAGACGGTGGGCACCGACGCCGGACGCGGGCACTCGTTCGACCCGGCGTTCCCCTGCCACTCCTATCTCATGGGCAGCGACAAGTACGGACTGACCCAGCTCCGGAACCTGGCCGCGCTCCCGGCCACCGGCAGCGTCGTCATCGCGGGCCCGCTGCCCATCGTCACGGGATCCGGCGCGCCCGCGCGCGTGCTCGCCCTGGTGGAGCGCTCATGAAGGTCGCCGAAGCCGTCGGCCGGGCGCTGTCCGCGGCCGGGGTCCGCCAGGTCTTCGGCGTGGTCGGCTCGGGCAACTTCCACCTGACCAACGCCATGGTCGCCGCCGGGTCGAGCTATGTCGCCGCACGTCACGAAGGCGGCGCGGCGACGATGGCGGACGCGTACGCGCGCGTGAGCGGCACCCTGACGGCACTGAGCGTCCACCAGGGCCCCGGGCTGACGAACGCCCTGACGGGGATCGCCGAAGCGGCCAAGAGCCGTACGCCGCTGCTCGTCCTGGCGGCGGAGGTGACCGAGCCGCGCTCCAACTTCCACATCGGCCAGGAGGCCCTGGCGCGTGCGGTGGGCGCGGCGCCGATGCGGATCACCTCGGCCGAGGACGCGGTGGAGCAGGCCCTGGCGGCGGCGCGGCGCGCGGTGCAGGAGCGGCGCACCGTGCTGCTCGGCCTGCCCCTGGACGTACAGGCCCTGGAGGCGCCGGACGGCGTCCCGGCGCAGCCCGGGCCACTGCCCGCACGGGCGCCGGTCGAACCGACGGCGGCCGATGTGACGGCACTGGCGCACCTCCTCGAAGGGGCCCGGCGGCCGGTGTTCGTGGCGGGCAGGGGCGCCCGCTCGCCCGGCGCCGCGGACGCCCTGGAGGCGCTGGCCGACCACTGCGGCGCGCTGCTGGCCACCTCCGCCGTGGCACGCGGCCTCTTCCACGGCAACCCGTGGTCGCTCGACGTCTCCGGAGGCTTCGCCTCGCCCCTGGCGGCCGAGCTGATCGGGGCCTCGGACACCGTCGTGGGCTGGGGCTGCGCGCTGAACATGTGGACGATGCGGCACGGCGCCCTGATCGGCCCCGGCGCGACCGTGGTGCAGGTCGACGACGAGGCGTCGGCGCTCGGCGCGCACCGCAAGCTGGGGCTCGGCGTCACCGGCGACGTGGAACTCACCGCGCGGCGGGTGCTGGCGGCGGGCGGCGAGAGGCGGCAGGGCCGCCGCACCGCCGACGTCGCCGCGGCCGTCGCGGCCCGGGTGCGGTGGCGGGACGTGCCCTACGAGGACCTGAGCGGCGGGGGCCGGATCGACCCCCGCACGCTGAACATCGCGCTCGACAACCTGCTTCCCGCGGAGCGGGTCATCGGCGTGGACTCCGGCAACTTCATGGGCTACCCGGTCATGTATCTGTCGGTCCCGGACGAGAACGGCCTGTGCTTCACCCAGGCGTTCCAGTCGATCGGCCTGGGACTGGCGACCGCGATCGGCGCGGCCCTGGCCCGGCCGGACCGGCTCCCGGTGGCCGCACTCGGAGACGGCGGCGCGCTGATGGGCGCCGCGGAACTCGACACGGTGCGCAGGCTCGGACTGCCGATGGTGGTCGTCGTCCACAACGACGACGGCTACGGAGCCGAGGTGCACCACTTCGGCCCCGACGGACACCCCCTCGACACGGTCGAGTTCCCGGAGACCGACATCGCCGCCGTGGCCCGCGGGTACGGCTTCGAGGCGGTGACCGTGCGCGAGCGGGCCGACCTGCGGGCGGTGCAGGACTGGCTGTCCGGTCCGCGCTCGGCCCCGCTGCTCATCGACGCCAAGGTGGTCAAGGACCGCGGGTCCTGGTGGCTGGAGGAGGCGTTCCGCGGGCACTGACCACCGTCAGCTCAGACCACCGTCAGCTCAGATCACCGTCCCGACGGCGTAGAGGCTGGCCATGCCCGCGTCGGTGAGCACCCCGAGGCGGCCGCCGACCCAGGTCAGCGCGGAGCGCCGTACCGAGTGCTCGATCGGGAAGCGGAGGAGGGGGTGCAGTTCGGCCAGGTCGAGCACATGGACCTCGTCCCGGTGCGAGACGGCCAGGCGGCCGCCCTCGGCATCGATCGCCAGATCGCCGCGCGCGGAGTCGAACGGCAGCGTCCGGTCCGTGGGGTGCGTCCCGTCGGTGAGGTCGAGACAGTGCCAGCGCCAGGTCCCGTACCGGTCCTGGGCGATCAGTCGCGTGCCGTCCGGTGTGAACAGCAGCTTGGCCACCATCGCGAACTCGCCCGACCAGGTGTGCCGCACCCGGCCGTCGGCCACCTCGCGCACGACCACCTCGCCGGGCCGCGCGCAGTACGCGAGCAGGGCGCCGTCGGGGGAGAGGGCGCCTTCCATCTGGAGCGAGTGTCCGCCGTGCGTCGTCGCCGGGACGGTCTCGCGGAACAGCTCGCTCCCGTCGGTGAGTTCGGTGACGACGACATCGGGCTCGGCGTACCAGACGGCGCGGGTGCCGGCCCCGCCAAGGAAGCTCACCGGGTGCGGGTTGTGGGCGGTCAGGGCCTCGAACTCGCCGAACGGGACCGGCCCGGCGAAGATCTGGTGGTCGCCGCGCACCAGGAGCCGCTTCAGCTCCGGAACATGACGAACCTGCCAGGCCAGCCGGCCGGCGGGCATCGACACGCTGTCGGCCAGACCGCCGTCCTCGTCGACCAGGAACAGCCGCTCACGCTTGTCGGTGTCGTCGAACCGGTTGCACAGCAGCCGTCCCTCCACCGCCTCGGCCACCATGGCGCCGGTGTAGGCGGGGCCCAGATACCGGTGCATGACCGGTTCTCCCGGGGCGGCCGTGGGATCGCTGAGCACGAACCCCTTGCGCAGCCTGGCCCACTCCTGCTTCAGCGCGTACTCCGGCCCGGCCCCCTCCTTCCTCGTCCGCCGCTCCCGGCCGGCGGAACCGGCGCGGGTCTCGACGAAGCCGTCGGCGCAGTGGCTGGTCCAGGTCCGGCCCGTGGCCGGGTCGTTGAGGTGTCGTGTGCGGGGCATGTCTCGATCCTTCACCGAAGCGGGCGGCTCCGACGCGCAGTTGTGTCAGAAGTGTTGACCGGGTCTCTGGAAACGTTTTAACTTCACCTCACTCGGCCCTCGAGGGGAGGAGACTCCGTGGCGACGTTGCTGCGTGAGAACCCCAGTAAGACGGAAGAGAGTAGCTCGTCCCGCCGTTCGATGCGACGGCGAAGTGAGCGGAAACGTTTTCAGGAACGGCGCAACCGGACCCTGTTCCTGCTCATGCTGCCGGGGCTCGTCTACTTCCTGGTGTTCCACTACGGCGCGCTCGCCGGGAACCTCATCGCCTTCAAGGAGTACGTGCCCTTCGACGGCGTCTGGGGCAGCCCCTGGGTCGGACTCGGCAACTTCCGGCGGATGTTCGAGGACACCGGGTTCTGGGACGCCGTCCTCAACACCCTCTGGATCGCGGTTCTCCAGCTCGTCTTCTACTTCCCGGTCCCGCTCGCCCTCGCCCTGCTCCTGCACACCCTCACCTGGAGCACCGTCCGCCGCTTCGTGCAGTCGGTGGCCTATCTGCCGCACTTCATCTCATGGGTGATCGTCGTCGCCCTGTTCCAGCAGGTGCTGGGCGACACGGGCCTGGTGAACGGCTATCTCGGCGACGCGGGCCTCAGCACCGTCGACATCATCGGCAACCCCGACGCCTTCCGGCCGCTCGTCGTGGCCCAGGTGATCTGGAAGGACGCCGGCTGGGGCACGATCATCTTCCTCGCCGCGCTCTCCCAGGTCGACGAGCAGCAGTACGAGGCCGCCGCCATCGACGGGGCCGGCCCCTGGCGGCGGTTCTGGCACATCACCCTGCCCGCCATCCGGCCAGTGATCGTGCTGCTGCTCATCATGCGGCTCGGCGACGTCCTCTCCGTCGGCTTCGAACAGATGCTGCTCCAGCGCGACGCCGTCGGCCCGCAGACCGCCGAGGTCATCGACACCTTCGTCTACTACCGGGGCATCGTCGGCGGCGACTACGGATTCGCCGCCGCCGCGGGCCTGTTCAAGGGCGTGATCGGCGCCCTGCTCGTGTACGCGGCCAACAAGGTCGCCCACCGCCTCGGCGAACAGGGGGTCTACCGTTGAGCGCCCATGTCCGGCCCGGCTGGATGGAGAAGCCGCGACCGCTGACCCAGGCCGCGAAGGCCGTCGCCCTCACCGCGGTCGTCCTGCTGGTCTGCGTGCCCTTCCTGGTCATCCTGTCCACCTCGCTCGCCGCCCCGCGCGAGGTCGTGGCGAACGGCGGCTGGGTGCTGTGGCCCGAGCACCCCACCCTCCAGGCGTACCGGGACATCCTCGACGGAGGCATCGTCACCCACGCCCTCGCCGTCAGCGCCGGGGTCACCGTCGTCGGCACCGCGCTCAGCCTCGCCTGCACGGTCGCCCTCGCCTACGCCCTCTCCCGCCCCGGGGTGTTCGGCGGCCGCCCGGTCCTGCTGCTGATCCTGTTCACCTTCCTCTTCCCACCGGGCATGATCCCCGGCTTCCTGCTGGTCAAGGAGCTGGACCTGCTGGGCAGCTACGGCTCGCTGATCCTCCCGGTGCTGGTCAACGTCTTCAACCTGGTCGTCCTGCGCGGCTTCTTCCAGGGCATCCCCGAGGAGCTGTACGAGGCGGCCCGCCTCGACGGCGCAGGGGACTGGCGGGTGCTGTGGTCCATCGTGCTGCCGCTGTCGAAGGCGGCGCTCGCCGTCGTCGGACTGTTCTACGCGGTGGCCTACTGGAACTCCTGGTTCTACGCCTCGCTCTACCTCGAGAGCGACCAGTGGCCGCTGCAACAGGTGCTGCGCACCTACGTCGTGGCCGGCTCCGGCCTCACCGACACCACCACCGGCGAGGCCACGGTCAACGCGCCGCAGACCATCCAGATGGCCGTGCTGGTGATCGCCACCGTGCCGATCCTGCTCGTCTACCCCTTCCTCCAGAAGTACTTCACCAAGGGCGTCCTCACCGGCGCCGTCAAGAGCTGAGCGACACCACCGCATTCAAGAGCCGCACGCAGAAAGGTCATTCGTCATGCCCAGCATGTCCCGACGCACGCTGCTGCGATCCATGACCGCCGGTGGCGCCGCCGTCGCCGTCCCCGGTCTGCTCACCGCCTGCTCCACCGGTTCGGACGACGGAGACGTCTCCAACGCGGGCAAGGAACTGAACCCCTGGCCCGCCTACGCGGCGCCCGCCGGACCCCGGCCCGACCTCGCCCCCACCGCAGCGGGCGTCCAGGCCGGCTTCACCTCCTACCCCTCCTCCCTGGTCACCTCGGTCGCCCGGACCCCCGGCGACGGCTCCACCGTGCGGGTCCTCACCGTCACCTTCGGCACCCCGCCCAAACCGGCCGCCCGGAACCAGTACTGGCGGGCCGTCGAGAAGGCCCTCGGTGTGAAGATCGAGTTCACCGTGGTCCCGCAGGCCGACTACCAGAAGAAGATGGCCACCGTCATGGCCGGCGACCCCGACTCCCTGCCCGACGTCATCAACGTCTTCACCGGGGTCACCCTGCCCCGCGAGGCCCAGTTCGTGCAGCGCAGAGCCGAGGACCTGACCCCGCACCTCTCCGGCGCCGCGGTCCGGGACTACCCCAACCTCGCCGGCATCCCCACCCACGCCTGGCACGACATGGGCCGCATCGGCGGACGGCTCTACGGCATCCCCCTCGAACGCCCGGTGCCCGGCTCCACCCTCTGGCTCAACCAGGGCGCGTTTATCGAGGCCGGCATGAAGAACGGCTGGACCTCGACGGACTTCACCGCCGTGGCCAGGAAGGGCACCCACGGCAAGCGGTACGCGCTCGGCGCCTCCGTCGGCTCCCTCTTCGGCAACGCCGTCCACGCCGCCGCCCACAACGCCCCCAACGCCTGGGCCGTCGACAAGAACGGCACCTTCCACCCCCACTACACCGACGACCGCTACAAAGCCGCCGTCGCCTTCCAGGCCCAGCTCCGCAAGAACGGCTCCTACCACCCCGACGCCACCTCGATCTCCTCGGTGGACCTCAGCACCCTCTTCCTCAACGGCACCGTCGCCTCCCTCCAGGACGGCTTCGGCGCCTACCAGAGCCGCTACCCCGACGCCGAGGGCCTGCTGACCCCGGCGCCCGCCCTCCCGTACAGCGTGGACGGCACGCCCGGCGGCATCGTCGCCGCCCGCCGCTCCTTCGGCTACACGATCCTGAAGAAGGCGGGGAAGGAACGCATCCAGCTGCTGCTGCGCCTCCTCGACCACCTCGCCGCCCCCTTCGGCACCAAGGAGTGGGAACTCGTCCACTACGGCCTCGAGGGCGTCCACTTCACCCGCGGCAAGGACGGCTCCCCGCAGCCGACCGAACTCGGCCAGGTGGAGAACGTCTCCAACCTGCCGTTCCGCTACCTCGCCGAGGGCCCCCAGGTGCTGTTCCTGCCGGGCCTGCCCGACGCCGTACGAGCCCTGCACACCTGGCAGCAGGCCGTGGTCCCGGTCGCGATCCGCAACGCCTCCTTCGGCCTGAAGTCCCGCACCGAGACCTCCCAGGGCGCCACGCTCAAGGCCCTGATGGACGACACGATCACCGCCGTCGTCGCCGGCCGCGCCCCGATGTCGGAGTACGACGAGGCGGTACGGACCTGGCGCTCCCGGGGCGGCGACAGAATGGCCGGGGAATTCGCCGAGGAGTACGACGCCGACACCTGAGTCGGCGGCAGCGGCGGACCTGGACACGGCCGAGGGGAACGGGGAGCGACATGACGGCACAGGGGCGGGTGACCATCCGAGAGGTGGCCGAACGGGCGGGCGTGTCCGTGGCCACGGTCTCCCGCGTGCTCAGCGGCAACTACCCGGTACCGCCCGCCACCCGCACCCGGGTCCTGCGCGCCGCCCGGGCCCTCGACTACGTCGCCAACGCACACGCGCGTGCCCTCGTCGGCGGCGGCCGCAAGACGGTCGCCGTCGTCGTGCGCCAGGTCACCAGCCCGTTCTACGCGCAGGTCGCCGAGGGCGTCGAGGCGGAGGCCGCCGTCCACGGCCGGCTCTGCCTGGTCGGCACCACCGGCGGCGACCCGCAGCGCGAACTGGAGTTCGTGCAGCTCATGCGGGAGGAGGGGGCCCGGCTGGTGATCCTGGTCGGCGGGGTCGTCGAGGACGACGCCTACCGGGAGCGCGTCGCCCACTACGCCCAGGCCCTCGACTCCGCCGGCGCCCGCCTGGTGCTGTGCGGACGCCCCGCGCCCGACCCCGACATCCCCGCACTCGTGGTCGAGTTCGACAACGAGGCCGGGGCCCACGCCATCACCGGGCACCTGCTCTCGGCCGGCCACCGCAGAATCGTCTTCCTCGGCGGACTGCCCGGCAACACCGCACTGGACGCCCGCGTCCACGGCTACCGGGCCGCCCTCGCCGAACACGGACTGCCGCCCGAGGCCGCCCATGTCGTCGACTGCGGCCTCGGCCGGGCCGCAGGCCTGCGCGCCATGGCCCGACTCCTCGAGGAACGCCCGGAGTTCACGGCCGTCTTCGCAGGCGACGACATGGTCGCGGCCGGCGCGCTGCGCGCCATCGCCGAGGCCGGACTGCGCGTCCCCGACGACATCTCCGTCGTCGGCTACAACGACATCCCGCTCGCCGAGGACTTCAACCCGCCCCTCACCACCGTCCGCACCCCCGCCGAGGAACTCGGCCGCGCCGCCGTGCGCATCGCCCTGCGCGACCCCGAACACGCCGCCGGCACCCACCATCTGCTCGGCACCCACATCGTCGTACGCGACAGCGTCGCCGCGCCCCCACCCGGGCGCGCCCACTGACAGACGGAGGTACCGCCCCCGTATGACCGCGCCGCATCTGTCGGCCGACGCCGGCCACCTGCCGCCCCCCGACCCCGACCTGTCCCCCCGCACCGGCTACACCCGCGCCCACTGGGAGGCCACCGCCGACCGGCTGCTCGCCGCGCTCCGGCCGTACGCCACCCCCGGCCTCGCCCAGTACCGGCTGCCCGGCCGCACCGGCCACTCCGGCGCCTGGTCGGACGGCCTGGAGGGCTACGCCCGCTCCTTCCTGCTGGCCGCCTTCCGCATCGCGGGCTCGCACGGCGCCGTCGGCCCCGACCTCGTCGAGCGCTACGCCGCAGGGCTCGCCGCAGGCGTCGACCCCCGCCATCCCGAGCACTGGCCGCCCATCACCGACCGGAGCCAGCCCATGGTCGAGGCCGCCTCCGTCGCCATCGCCCTGCACGAGACCCGCCCCTGGATCTGGGACCGGCTCGACGACACGACAAGACAGAGAGCGGTCGACTGGCTCGGCGGCTTCGTCGGCGCCACCGTCAACGACTCCAACTGGCGGCTCTTCCAGGTCATCGCCGAGGAGTTCCTCGCCTCCGTCGGCGCCCCGCACGACCGCGCCGAGATCGACGCGGGCCTGGACCGCCTCGACGACTGGTACCGGGGCGGCGGCTGGTACACCGACGGCGACGGCCGCAAGTTCGACTACTACAACGCCTGGGCCCTGCACCTCTACCCCGTCCTGTGGGCCCGGGTCGCGGGCCCCCGCGCCGACCCGGCCCGCGTCGCCGTCCACCGCGCCCGACTGCGCGAGTTCCTCGGCGTCCACCAGTACTTCTTCGGCTCCGACGGCGCCCCCGTCCACCAGGGCCGCTCCCTCACCTACCGCTACGCCGCCGCCGCACCGCTCTGGGCGGGCGCCCTCGCCGACGCCACCCCACTGCCGCCCGGCCGCACCCGCCGCCTCGCCTCGGGCGCCCTGAAACACTTCACCGACCACCGAGTGCCCGACGAACGGGGCCTGTTGAGCCTCGGCTGGTACCGCCCCTACCTGCCCGTCACCCAGCCGTACTCGGGACCGGCCTCCCCGTACTGGGCGAGCAAGGCCTTCCTCGGCCTGCTCCTGCCCGCCGACCACCCCGTCTGGACGGCACGCGAGGAAGCGGGCCCCGTGGACACCGCCGACCGGCAGCTCTCCCTGCCCGCACCGGGCTGGCTGCTGCACTCGACGGCCGCCGACGGGATCGTCCGCCTGGTCAACCACGGCAGCGACCGCCTCCCGCCCCCGCCCGCCGCCTCCGACGACAGCCCCCACTACACGGGCTTCGCCTACTCCACCGCGACCGCGCCCGAGACCCCGCCCCCCGGCGAGGAACCGGGCCCCGACAACCGCATCGCCTTGCTGACCCCCACCGGCCCCTCTCGGCGGGGCCGTATCCACCCGCTGTACGCGGACGGCCGGCGCGCGGCGTCCTGGCACACCCCGCTCGGCGGCCCGGACGGCGACGAGCGCCCGCACCTCACCACCGTGAGCGTGGTGCACGGACCGTGGGAGATCCGCGTGCACCGCGTCGACGCCCCGGCGGGCACGCCCGTCCGGGCCGGCGGCTGGGCCGTGGCCTGCGACGACGCCCCGCCCGCCGGGCAGACCGGCCGGACCTGGGCGGTGGCCCGCCGGGCCGACGGACTGACCTCGGCCCTCGTCGGCCTGCTCGGCTGGGACGCCGCCGTCGCCGAGGTGGCACAGGCCCGCGGCCACAACGCCCACGGCGACCACTCGGCCGTCCCGGTCCTCACCGCACCGCACCCGGGGGGCACGCTGCTGCTGGCGACTCTGGTGGTCCTCACCGCCGACCCACTGGTCTCGGCGGACGGTCCGACGGGCGCGAGCGCGGTCCTCGCCCCCGACGGCGGCGTGCGGCTGCGCTTCCCGGACGGCACGACCGAGAACGACATATATTTTGCGGCCCACGGGACCGGCTACCGGACAAAACGCGCGTATTAATATGCCGTGCTATACTCGTTACTAGTTGCAGTTGTGGTTCCCGAAACTTCAAGTGCCTCGGCGACTGGATGTCGTCGGGCACTTTTGTATCTCCGGTGCTTATCCGGACGGGGTTCATTTGTGGCAACGCAGGGGTTCACACAGAGTGAGCCCGCGGGCACTGCCCCGAAGGAGATCTGACATGGCTACTGGCACCGTCAAGTGGTTCAACGCGGAAAAGGGCTTCGGCTTCATCGAGCAGGACGGCGGCGGCCCCGACGTCTTCGCCCACTACTCGAACATCGCCGCCCAGGGCTTCCGTGAGCTCCAGGAAGGTCAGAAGGTGAACTTCGACGTCGTGCAGGGCCAGAAGGGCCCGCAGGCGGAGAACATCACCCCCGCCTGACGCGGAACAGCATGAAGCAGCCGGGGCCCCCACCCAGTGGGGGCCCCGGCTCCTGCTTTCCCATTAATCCGCTGGATTCTTGTCAGTTTTGCATTCGGCTCGTTCTTGCAATTCATCCGACGCGGTCCTGTCGGGAATTCCTCGATGCGTGCCCTGTCGAGGAAGGTTCGCCATGAGCCGTTCAACTCGCACGAACGACCGTAATCGTCCGCAAGGGGAGTTCGCGCTTCCCGTCACCCTCACCCCGGCGCTCCCCGCGGTGGCTGCCTTCGGCGAACTGGACATGCCCGCCGAGCTGTTGGAGATGCTCACCGGTCACGGCCTGACGGAGCCCTTCCCGATCCAGGCCGCCACCCTGCCGAACTCCCTCGCCGGGCGCGACGTCCTGGGCCGCGGACGCACCGGATCGGGCAAGACCCTCGCCTTCGGCCTCGCGCTTCTCGTGCGCACCGCCGGGCAGCGCGCCGAGTCGCGCAAGCCGCTGGCCCTGATCCTCGTGCCCACACGCGAGTTGGCCCAACAGGTCACCGACGCGCTCACCCCGTACGCCCGGCTGCTGAAGCTGCGGCTGGCCACCGTCGTCGGCGGAATGTCGATCGGCAGGCAGGCGAGCGCCCTGCGCGGCGGCGCCGAGGTGGTCGTCGCGACGCCCGGCCGGCTCATGGATCTCGTCGAGCGCAAGGACTGCCGTCTGGACCGGGTGAAGATCACCGTCCTGGACGAGGCCGACCAGATGGCCGACATGGGCTTCATGCCCCAGGTCACCCAACTGCTGGACCAGGTACGCCCCGACGGTCAGCGGCTGCTGTTCTCGGCCACGCTGGACGCCAACATCGACCTCCTGGTCCGCGGCTATCTCCACGACCCCGTCGTCCACTCGGTCGACCCGTCGGCGGGCGCGGTCACCACGATGGAGCATCACGTGCTGCAGGTGCACGGCGCCGACAAGTACGCCACCGCCACCGAGATCGCCGCCCGCGACGGGCGTGTGCTGATGTTCCTGGACACCAAGCACTCCGTCGACCAGTTCACCCGGCACCTGCTGGGCAGCGGCGTCAAGGCGGCGGCGCTGCACAGCGGCAAGTCGCAGCCCCAACGGACCCGCACCCTGGCCCAGTTCAAGGACGGCCATGTCACGGTGCTGGTCGCCACCAACGTCGCCGCCCGGGGCATCCACATCGACGACCTCGACCTCGTCGTCAACGTCGACCCGCCCGCCGACCACAAGGACTATCTGCACCGCGGCGGCCGTACCGCGCGTGCCGGCGAGTCCGGCAGCGTCGTCACGCTGGTGCTGCCCAACCAGCGTCGGGACATGGCCCGTCTCATGTCCGCCGCGGGCATCCGCGCGCAGATCACCCAGGTCCGCTCCGGCGAGGCCGAACTGAGCCGCATCACCGGCGCCCAGGCTCCTTCCGGCGTCCCCGTCGCCGGCAGCGCGCCGGTCACGGAGCGCCCGCAGCGCGGCGGCGCCCCCTTCCGGGGCATGGGCACCCGCCCGGGGCGGGCAGGCCGCGCAGGCGGCGAATCCCGCCGGGCCGCCGAGGCCCGCCAGACGGCAGAGGCCCGCAAGGCCGCCCGGATCCGCCGCGGCGCATAACCGCGCACGGCGTCCTGCTGCCGCCAACGGATCCGACAGCGGCTCTACTGGGCAGGCCGGAGGCTCGCCGGCCCGGAGGCTCGCCGGCCCGGAGGCTCGCCGGCCCGCCGGGGCGCGGGGCCGCGGGGCCCGGGCGGCCGGGGCTGTTCGCTGTGTCCTCCGCGTGCCTGGCGTATGGACCGTCGACGCCACCCCCATCGCCCCGTGCGGCGGCCGTGACCGCGTCGCCGCTTGCGGCTGGCGCGGGGAGCGGGCAGGGTTCCGTGCCGTGGCCACCTTGCTGATCGTCCATCACACCCCCTCGCCCAACTGCCAGGCGCTCTTCGAAGCGGTCGTCTCGGGGGCGACGGCGCCGGAGATCGAGGGCGTCCGTGTCGAGCGGCGGGCCGCGCTCGCCGCGACGGCATCCGACGTCCTGGCCGCGGACGCCTACCTGCTGGGCACCCCGGCCAACCTCGGCTACATGTCCGGTGCGCTCAAGCATTTCTTCGACCAGGTCTACTACCCCTGCCTCGACACCACCGGGGGCAGACCGTTCGGTTACTACGTGCACGGCGGCAACGACGTCACCGGCGCGGTGCGCGGCATCGAGGCCGTCACCACGGGCCTGGGCTGGCGACGCGCCGCCGAGCCCGTCACCGTCACCGGTGAACCGGGCAAGGCGGAGCTGGCGGCCTGCTGGGAACTGGGCGCGACGCTGGCGGCCGGCCTGATGGACTAGCCGGTCTCAGTTCCACAGCGGGTACGTCACGACCTGCCCGAACTGCTCGGGCCTGGCTCCCGGGTAGGTCAGGGTGATCCGGCTGTAGTGCTGCACCTGCGGGTTCTTCTTCCACGGCTGCGGCCGGTCCAGCTTCACCACGACGGCGTAGGGGTGGAATTCGCCCGCCGCGCAGTAGGGATCGCAGTCGTTGACGACGTTGACCCCGGTGGCCCGCGCGGACTCCGCGCCCCAGCTGTCCCAGTGCAGCGAGACAAGACGGCTGTTGCCGTCGCCGCAGGCCAGGATGAAGTCGCCGGGCCGCACCTGGGCCTTCCAGAAGCAGTCGACCAGAACGGGCGTCGTGGCCTGCCGCACCACGGCCTCGCGCGCCGTGGGCGGCGACGCGGCCGGAACGGCCGAGGCCGAGCCGACGGCCGCCGTGAGGCCCAGCGCCGCACAGAGCATGACCACTGTTCTCGTCGTGTGTCGCATCTTCGCTCCCGCCCGCCCGACCAGGGGCCCGTCGGTGTGCCGTGCCCCGAAGAAGTTCTCTACCGACGCTACGACGACGAGCGGAAGGGGACCACTCGAACGGGCCAGAGCCGAGCTACGGGACATCCGCCCGCGCCGCACGGTTCACTTCCGTCCCGCCGGAGTCGCCCTCTCCCCGGCGGGACTCCGTCACCACCACGACGATGTCGTCCGCGTGGCTCCAGACCCGTCTCTCGGCCTTGGCGGGGTTGAGCCGGACCCCGTGGTCGCGGGGCGCCGCGGCGCGGTCGTGACGGCGGTAGCCGATCGCGCACTCGCCCAGATCGCGGGCGGCCGCCACGATCGTGGCGAAGGACGCGGGTGCGTCCGGCAGCACATAGCGACGCGCCGGACGCAACCGCAGCGTGCTGCCGCCGGCCGTGAACAGTTCCTCGAACACGCCGGCCAGGTGTCTGTTCTGGGAGACCTGCGCCATGAGCAGCCCCGTCAGCTGCCCGCCGACGACGACCTCCGAGCCCGGTCCGAGCGGGGCCAGCGCCCGGTTGCGCTCGTCGGCGAGTTCCGCGACCACCGGCACTGCCCGCCCGGCCTCCTGCGCCAGCGACCGCAGGATCAGCAGCACGACCAGTGTGCGGTCGTCCGGCCGGTCGCCGCACGCACCGGTCGCTGCCCCTGCCCCCGCCCCGGTCTCCGCCCCGGTCTCCGACCCGCTGTCCGGCCCGAGCACGATGACCCGGTCGTAGGAGCCGGGGTCGAGGCCGCGCAAGGACTCGGGGTCGGTCGGATCGGCGGTCTCGAAGGTCACCGTGAGCCCGTCGGCGGACGCCGGATCCTTGCGCGGTTCCGGCACCGGTGCCGGCCGCGCCGACTGCACCTGGTCGGCCGCGTCGGTGACAACGTGCAGGACCGCGCCCGGCCGCGCACCGCGACGCAGCTGGTCGACCAGGTACGGCGCCCGGCGGTTCCAGCCCAGCAGCAGGAACCGCGACGGCTCGTCCGCGCCGGAACCGTGCTCGGCGATCAGCATGGGATCCACCAGATCCCGGCAGTCCTCCCACCGTGCGGTGCCGTCGTCCGGCGCCACGACGACGAGGCTGTCCCCGGGAGCGACGACGGTCTGCGGCGGCGGGTTGAGCAGGGGAGTGCCGTCGGCGCGCACCAGCCCGGCCACGGCGGCGGTCGCGCAGTCGAGCAGCACATCGCCGAAGCGGCGGCCCGCGAGCCCGTGACCGGCGGTGAGGTAGAACTCGTCGCCGTCGAAGTCGAGGAGCTCGCGCAGCACGGGCGTGAGGCCCGGGTGGAGCGCGGAGTGCGCGATCAGCCCGGCCGCCGTCCGGTCGGACTCCAGCACGATCCCTTGCGGGCCCGCGGCCAGCCGGGCCGCGGTCCGGTACCGCTCGTCCCGGACGCAGGCGACGACGGCCGGGCCCGCCTTCTCGCCGAGGACCGCGCGCAGAGCCAGCAGCGCCCGGACGCTCTCGGCGTCCCCGGCGGGCTGCGCGCCCGGCAGGACCAGCACCGCGTGCGCCGCGCCAGGACTGACCAGCCCGAGCGCCTCGGGGTCGGCGGTGGAGCCGCTGCGGCAGATCAGCCGGGTGGCGCCGGTGGGCCCGAGCACGGCCGACAGCGCCTCCTCCATCTCCGTCTTGTCCCGGTCGGCGAGCACCACGACCGCGCCCCACCGCTGGTCGACCCGCGCTGCGACCAGCTCGCCGACCACTGTGAACACCTGTTCCGACCAGCCGAGCACGACCGAGTGCCCCGTCTCCACCACGGTGGAGCGCCCTCTGCGCAGTTCGGTGAGCCGGTCGGTGAGGCCGGTGGTGATCAGACCGATCAGCGTCGACACGTACAGCAGGGCCACCAGACCGAGCAGCACGGACAGCAGCATCCGCAGCGGGGCCCCGGTCACCGCGCCCAGCCGCAGCGTCTCGCCGCTGACCCGCCACACCGCGGCCAGCCGGCCGGACAGCGAGCGGGGCGAGGCCGGGTCCGTCCACACCATCAGCGCGCTCGCCGGAACGACGATGCCCAGGCACGTCACGGCCAGCCATCCGACCAGCCGACCGGTGCTGCGGGCCAGTGTGTTGTCGAACCGGTAGCGCAGCCGCTCCCGTAACGAAACCGGCCCCTGCCGCTGCCCTTCCACCTGCGTCCCCCTGTTCTGCCGCCGACTCCCGTCGCCGTCTGAACTCGCAGGGTGCGGCGCGCAGTGCCGCGACACGCCGTCGAGGTATCCGCATTCATCCTTTCGGGGAAGGGGCCGCGCGCAGCTGCGGCTGAAAACGTGCGCCGAGCAGGGCGAATCCCCAGAAGGTCATGGTCAATTCAAGCCGATGTTTTGGCATTCCCATGACAAACCTGTGCACCCGGTGCCACGCTGCTGCCGAAGTTCACCATTCCTTCACACCCGCATCATGCGGGGCATCCCCCCATTCACCCCCCACCTCCTTCCACCCGCCTGCCGTGCAGCGCTCCGGACCGGCCCCACCCCGTCGGTCCGCCCCCACCTCGGCCGCCATCACCGGCCGACCGTCGCACTGAAGGAGAACCCGTTGCCCCGGCGACCCCGTCCCACCATCCGGCGCAGACGCGCCACCGCCATCGCACTGACGGCCATCGGCACCCTGTTGGCCCTGGGCGCCCCCACCGGCACCGCCGGCGCGGTGCCCGCCGACCCCGGCCCGTCCACCCTCACCGCCACCCCGCGCGCCGGCGCCGCCGCGACGCCCCTGTCACCGGCCCTGCGCGCCTCACTGATCAAGAGCGCGCAGAGCACGTCCGGCGCCACGGCCCAGCGCCTCGCCCTCGGCGCCCAGGAAAAGCTCGTCGTGAAGGACGTCGTCCAGGACGCCGACGGCACCACGCACACCCGCTACGAGCGCACCTACGCCGGACTGCCCGTCCTCGGCGGCGACCTCGTCGTCCACCTCAAGAGCGGCCGGACCACCGTGTCCAAGGCCACGGACGCGACGCTCGCCCCGGCGTCCCTCACCCCGAAGCTCTCCGCGTCGAGCGCCGGCGGCAAGGCCCTCGCGGCCGCGAAGAGCGCCGAGGTCACCGGCGCCGCGGCCGAGCGCGCGCCCCGACTCGTGGTCTGGGCCGGCCCGACCAGGTCCGTCCTGGCCTGGGAGACGGTCGTCGAGGGCGTCCAGCAGGACGGCACCCCCAGCGAACTCCAGGTCGTCACCGACGCGAGCACGGGCAAGCAGCTGCTCGCCGCCGAGAAGGTGCACACCGGCACCGGCACCGGCCAGTACAGCGGCACGGTCCCGCTCGGCACGACCCTGTCGGGATCGACGTACCAGCTCGTCGACCCCGCCCGCGCGAACCAGCGCACCTACGACCTCAACCAGGGCACCTCGGGCACCGGCACCCTCTTCACGGACGACAACGATGTCTGGGGCGACGGCACCCCGGGCAACCGGCAGACCGCCGGTGTCGACGTGGCCTTCGGCGCCTCCGCCACCTGGGACTACTACAAGGACGTGTACGGCCGCAACGGCATCCGCAACGACGGCGTCGCCGCCTACAGCCGCGCCCACTACGGCAGCAACTACGTCAACGCGTTCTGGCAGGACAGCTGCTTCTGCATGACCTACGGCGACGGCTCGGGCAACACCCACCCACTGACCGCCCTCGACGTGGCCGCCCACGAGATGAGCCACGGCGTCACCGCCGCCACCGCCAACCTCACCTACTCGGGTGAGTCCGGCGGCCTCAACGAGGCGACCTCCGACATCTTCGCCGCCGCCGTCGAGTTCCACTCGGGCCTCGCCGCCGACCCCGGCGACTACCTCGTCGGCGAGAAGATCGACATCAACGGCAACGGCACCCCGCTGCGCTACATGGACAAGCCCTCCAAGGACGGCTCCTCGCGCGACAGCTGGAGCTCCACGCTGGGCAGCATCGACGTCCACTACTCCTCGGGCCCCGCGAACCACTTCTTCTACCTGCTCTCCGAGGGCAGCGGCGCCAAGACCGTCAACGGCGTCGCCTACGACAGCCCGACCTCCGACGGCCAGGCCGTCACCGGCATCGGCATCGAGAACGCCGCCGCCATCTGGTACCGGGCGCTGACGACGTACATGACCTCGTCGACCAACTACGCGGGCGCGCGTACCGCCACCCTCCAGGCGGCGACCGACCTGTTCGGCGCCTACAGCCCCACCTACCTCGCCGTCGCCGACGCCTGGGCCGGCATCAACGTCGGCAGCCGGATAGCCCTCGGCGTCAACGTCGCCCCGATCGCCGACCAGACCAGCGGCGTCGGCCAGGACGTCAGCCTGCAGGTGGACGCGTACACCACCAACAGCGGCTCCGGCCTCACCTACGAGGCGACCGGGCTGCCCGACGGCCTGAGCCTCAGCGCGAGCGGGCTGATCTCCGGCACGCCCACGACCCTCGGCACCAGCGACGTCACCGTCAAGGTCACCGACAGCACGGGCGCGTCCGTCACGGAGGCCTTCAGCTGGCGGATCGCGTACGTCTACGCCACGAGCACCCGGGTGGACATCCCGGACAACGGCGCCGCCGTGGAGTCCCCGATCACCATCGCGGGCCGTGACGGGAACGCCTCCGCCACCGCCTCGGTGTACGTCAACATCGTCCACACCTACCGCGGTGACCTGACCGTCGACCTGGTCGGCCCCAACGGCACGGTCTACTCGCTCCTCAACCGCACCGGCGGCTCCGCCGACAACGTCGACCAGACCTTCACGGTCGACGCCTCCGCCCAGCCCCTCAACGGCACCTGGAAGCTGCGGGTCCAGGACCGTGCGTCGATCGACGTGGGCTACATCCAGCGCTGGCAGCTCACCCCCTGATCGCAGTCCGTCCCACAGCGCCGCCCGGGCCCGCCAGGCCCGGGCGGCGTTCGTCAGGCACCCGGGGGCACGCACGACAGGCGGGGCCGGAGGGCTGCGGGACTCAGGCCCGCCTGGGCGCGGGGACGACCCCGCCCGCGAGCTGGGCCAAGGGCGTGCCGTGCGCCCACAGTCGCAGCCGCGGGCCGTCGATCAGATACGTGTGGGCCTCGCGCGATGCCCACACCTCGTCCCGGTGGGTGAACGTGCCCCGGTGCACCACCAACCGCAGCGGGGGACCGGTCCGGCCCCGCGCCAGCACCCGCGCCCGGCAGGAACAGGCCGACTCCTCGTCGGGCAACGGCTCGGCCACCGGACGGAACGCCACGTCGAGCAGCCGCCCCCGGCCGTCGCGGGCGGCGAGATGAAGGGCGTCGTGCCGCGACGGCGGCAGCACCCGCCAGCCGTCCCGCCGAAGCATCCGGGCCACGGCGACCACCAGCGCGGGCATGTCCAGCTCCGCCAGCTCCTCGGCGGTGTAGTAGCCGCCCCGCCGCCGGTTCGGCCGCCGGGACCGACGGAGCAGAACGACGGCCACGACCGTGAGCGGCACGAGGAGCAGCGCACAGGCCGGCCCGCCGAACCTCCGGGAGACCAGCGCGAGTCCCGCGACCGCGCCGCATCCGACGACGACCAGAGCGGCGAGGGCCGGCAGCACCTCACGCAACCGGGGCCCGTAGCGCCCCGCCGCGCGCAGCTCACGCACCGTCCGACGGCGCCGGTCCCCCGCCGACTCGCCGCCTTGCGCCTGCGCCTCCCCCTGCTCCCGCGTGCGTGCCATCAGGGTCGGCTCCCCCCAGCCCGTGCACAACGACGTGTACCGGGTGGATACCCGCCCCGACGGGGATTGCGCCCGTACGCCGCTTTTCCGCCACGGCCTTGGCCGAAGATGCCCCCGCCGGGCCGCGCGGCGGGCCGTTGTCAGTGGTGGGTGACAAGCTGCTGGTCATGGACGAGGTTGAGTTCTTGCGGGGCCGGGTCTACGGCGCCGATCACGACGACGCGGGTCCCCGCCCGGACCGCGTGTACGCCCAACTGGTGGGCGGCCCGCTGGACGGGCTGCTGTTGGACGTCACGGACCGCTCCGCCCACGAACTGCGTGAGGTGGCGCTGACCACGGAGATAGGCCGCTACGGGCCCGGCGGCCGCGCCCTGTACGAGCGACGCGGCGCCGACGACCGCCGTTTCGACTGGCGGGGCGACATCCCATGAGCGGCCGTGGATGCGGCCGCGTCCACGGCCGCGGCGGTGACTGTGATCGTGGCCGTGGCCGTATGCGGCGCTACTTCAGATAGGGCCCGTCGACGCCCACCTTTCCGGGTCCGTTCAGCACGTACACCCGCAGGTTGCCCTTGCCGGGAGCGGACACCGTCAGGGAGCCGTTCGAGACGCTCTTCACATCACCGGTGACGGCGTCGGTGTAGGTGCCGTTCGGGATGCCGGTGAAGCTCGCCCCGCCGGTCACGGTCACCAGGGCGAAGCTGTCCGTGCTCCCGCTGGTGTAACGGCGCTTGAACGCCATACCGCCGCTGATCCCGTCGGTCGAGTACTGGCCCATCTGCAGGGCCGGCACCGCACGGCGAATCTGGTTGAGCCGCTGGAGGTGCTTGACCAGCGGCTGGGCGAGGGTGGTGGCCACCGTGCCGCTCGCACTCGCGACCGTGCCGAAGTCGGACGCCGTGACGGAACCGGCCAGCTGATCGCCGAAGTACGCGCGCCCGGTGGACGCCAGCGGACAGCTCGGCCCGCAGTCGATCTGCTTGCCCTTCTGGAACTCGATCTCCGAGCCGTAGTACAGCGTCGGAATGCCGCGGAAGGTCCACATCAGCGCCATGTTCTCGGCCCAGGCGTCGGTGCCGCCGCTGTAGCGCGTGCTCGACTTGTTCGGGCCGTAGTCGTGGCTGTCCACGTAGACCACGTTGTAGGTGGCGTCGTTGACGCTGTCGTCGGAGTCCTTGCCGTTGCTGAAGGCGTTCTGCGCGTCGCCGAAGTTCATGTGCATGCGCATGTCGATGATGTTCATGCCGGAGAACTGGCTGCGGTCGGGCGTGTGGTAACTGTTGCCGCTCAGGAAGGCGTTGGCCGAGGTCGGCTGGTTGCCGGTGCCCAGGTTGTTCTCGTAGGTGAACTGTTCCAGGGCCGCGACCTCGTCGTCCGCGCTGTACTCCTTGCGCTCCTTCCATGTGAAGAACTGCGCCGAGTGGTTCACGGACCCGCGGTTCCACTTGTCGTTGACGAACGCGCCGACCTCGCCGAAGACGAAGAAGTTCCGCGCCGCGTCCGCGCCGAACCGGGCTGTGACCCGCTCGTAGACGGCGGGCAGGAAACGACGGTTCCAGGTGACGCGCGGGATGTGCACGGCCGTGTCGATCCGGAAGCCGTCCACGCCCATGTCGATGTACTTGTCATAGGCGCCGATGAGGTAGTTCTGCACGGGCGTCGACTCCGTGTCGAAGTCGGCGAGATCCTCGTGCAGCCAGCAGGACCGGGAGTCCTCGCCCTCCCAGTTGCCGATCCAGCACCGGTGGTAGTACGCCTTCGGGAACATGCCCGAAGTGGGGCTCGGCCACTGGCAGTTGTAGAGGGTGTACCCCTCGGCGCTCTTGCCGCCCGTGGGCGTGCCCCAGTTCAGGCAGGTGTTGCCGGTCGGCTCGGCCGTCGACCACAGGTCGCCGTTGTAGTACGACTTCCCGGACTTGGGCTCCACGGTCAGGCCGTCGTACTCGAAGCCCTCGGCCTTCTCGTCGTAGTACCAGCTCCACTGGGTGTCCCGCACGCCGTACACGGTGGGGGTGAACAGGCCCTTGGCGCCCCAGCGCGAGCTGTGGTTGTAGACGACGTCCTGGTAGATCTTCATGCCCTTGGCGTGGGCCGCGTTGATCAGGTCCTGGTAGGAGGCGCCGGCGGACTCCAGACGCGGATCGACCTTGTAGAAGTCGTAGCCGTGATAGCCGTGGTAGTCGTAGTCCGAGCGGTTGAGGACGACCGGCGTGATCCAGACCGCCGAGAAGCCGAGGGCCTTGATGTAGTCGAGTTTCTCGACCAGGCCCTTGAAGTCCCCGCGGAACATCGGGTCGTTGTTGGCCGCGTTTCCGGACTTGGTGTGCTGGCTGCCGCCGCGGTCGTTGCTCGTGTCGCCGTCGTAGAAGCGGGCGGTGAGGACGAAGTAGATGGGGTCCTTGCGCGGATCGGTGCCCAGCGGGGTGCCGGACGCGGGGGCCGGGTCGCGCTCACCGGTCGTCGCGGTCGCCGCGGCGGAGGCCGTCGAGGTGTTCCCGGCCGCGTCGACCGCCTTCACCGTGTACGTGTAGGCGGTCTTCTCCTCAAGGCCCGTGTCGGAGAACACCGTCGAGGCGACATCCGTGACCACGGTTCCCGAGCTGCCGCCGGTACGTGTGACCTGGTACTTCGTCACGCCCTTGTTGTCGGTGGCCGCGGCCCAGCCGACCACGACGGACGTGCCGGTGGCGGAGGCCGTGACACCGGTGGGCGCGGTCGGCGGTTCGGTGTCGGGCGGCTCGGTCGCGCACGGGTTCGCGGCGCCTGAGGTGACCGTGCGGTCCTTCACGGTCGTGGTGCCGAGCGGGATCGTGTAGTCGGCGCTGTTGTTGTTGTCCCAGACGCCGTTGCCGTTGTTGAAGGCGGCCTTGAGGGACGTGGCCGTGCCGATGTCCAGCGTCCGCTTCCACCAGCCGGTGCAGGCGCTCTCCATGCCGACGCCGGGGACGGTGGTCCAGGAGCCGCCGGCCGGCGCGTAGTGGATGTTGGCGGTGGTCCAACCGGTCGCCGCCGTCGAGTAGTAGACGGTCGCCTGGTTGCCCGATCCCGAGCCGGTGTCGGCGCACGGGTCGCTGTGGGCGATCACCCCGTCCTTGACGGTGATCGTCCCGGTACCCAGCGCGTAGTTGTTGCCGCCGTTGTTGTCCCAGGTGCCGCTGCCGTTGTTGAACGTGGCCTGCAGACCGGCGGCGGAGCCGAGATCGACGCTCTGCTTCACCCAGTCGGTGCAGGCGGTCTCCATCAGGACCCCGGGGACGGTGGTCCAGGCGCCGCCGTCGGGGGCGTAGTGCAGGTAGGTGGCCGGCCAGTTCTTCGTCTTCGTGTAGTAGAAGACGGTCGCCGTGTTCGACGCGGCGGCGGCGGTCGGCTGCAGGGAAACGGGTTCGGTTTCGGACGGTGCCGCGACCAGTGCGAACAGCCCGGCCGCCGCCAGGGCGGCGGCGAGCGGACGTGGCGGCCTGCGTCTGCGGGATGTCTTCGGTGCGCGCCTCATGGCCTCTCCCGGTACGGGCGGTGAAGGAGGGAGTCGCCTTGAAAGCAGAACCGGCAACTTCCTGAAAGGGCTTGCGAACGGAAGTTACAGGGACATGACACCGACGTAAAGGGATCCCGCAGCCGGGGGAGCGGGCGGGTAGGGCGTGCCTTTGGCGCGAGAGGGTGATCAAATGTGCGAATGTCGACCGGATTCACGCCTGCCACGCCCGCCGCACGCGCAACTGCCGCACCCGAAGCCCGTCATGGCTGGGGAAAACTCCTGATCGGCCTCTTCCTGTTGAATCGCGCGACGCGCATTCCGGCCGCGATCGACGGCACGTTGGGGGCGAGTCCGTCCGGCTGGTGGATCGTGCTGTGGGAGGTGCTCGGCCTGGTGCTGGCCGCCTTCGCGGTGAGCGAGTGGGAGATCCTCGAGTCGACGGCCTGGCGTATGCCTGTGTCCCAGTGGATCTGCATGGCCGTTTTTCATATCGGACTCATTGGTTTCTTCGTGTTTCTGATGATCCGCCTGCTCTAGCCTGACCCGCGGCGCGGCGGATCTTTGTTCGATCGCACGAACATGACTTCGACAGGGTTACTTCTGTCGTCTGCGCTTGATAGGAAACTTTCCTGTCAGTCAGAACTCGGTCGCAACACGGAAGTCACCCCACCCCCCACTCCTCGTCTGGAGCCCCTGTGGCGCACATATCCCGGCCGGTCGACGGCCCCACCCCCACCCACGCCTCCACCCGCACCTCCCGTCGGGTCTTCCTCGCCCTGACCGGAGCCGTCGCCGGCGCCCTGGCGGCCGTCCCGCTCCTGGACGCGCAGAGCGCGGGCGCGGCGACCTCCGCAAAGGCGAAGGGCCTCGACGATCCGGCGAAGAAGGAGATCGCCATGAAGCTGGTGTCGAGCGCGGAGAACTCCTCGCTCGACTGGAAGGCCCAGTACCAGTACATCGAGGACATCGGCGACGGCCGCGGCTACACCGCCGGCATCATCGGTTTCTGCTCCGGCACCGGCGACATGCTCGACCTCGTGGAGCTCTACGCCGCCCGCAAGCCCGGCAACGTCCTTGCCGAATACCTGCCCGCCCTGCGCGCGGTCGACGGCACCGACTCGCACGCCGGCCTCGACCCGAACTACCCCAAGGACTGGCGCAAGGCCGCCCAGGACACGGTGTTCCAGCAGGCCCAGAACGACGAACGCGACCGCGTCTACTTCAACCCGGCCGTCAGCCAGGGCAAGACGGACGGCCTGGGCGTCCTGGGCCAGTTCGTGTACTACGACGCCATCGTCATGCACGGCGACGGCACCGACCCGACCAGCTTCCGCAGCATCCGCAAGCGTGCGCTGGCCAAGGCGAAGCCGCCGGCCCAGGGCGGCGGCGAGACGGCGTACCTGAACGCCTTCCTCGACGCCCGGGTCTGGGCCATGAAGCAGGAGGAGGCGCACAGCGACACCAGCCGCGTCGACACCGCCCAGCGCGTGTTCCTGGCCAAGGGCAACCTCAACCTCGACACGCCGCTGGACTGGAAGGTGTACGGCGACAGCTACCACCTCGGCTGAGAGCGCCGCCGCGTCACTGTGACATGCCTGTGACGCGGACTTGTGGCCTCCGTCACGGCTGGGGAGCTCGCCTTCCGTCCAAGATCGGCGCATGCCGCGACGCACGACACCGATCGCGCGGCGCCCGACGGAAGGTGTGCCCCAGCCGTGTTGGCCCTGTCAGGAATGGCAACCTTGTTGGCGGTCCCCGTCTGGTGCATCGCGATCGTCGTCAAGCTCGTCTCCGTCGCCCTGCCCGGCAGGCGGCCGGACTGGGCCGTGGACCTGCTGCGCTGGTCGGCGAAGATGGCCGCAGTGGCGGCCGTCGGCTGCTACCTGCTGGGAGCCGGAGCGGTGGCGTTCGCCGAGCACGAGTCCCGGTCCGGCGCGGACTCGTCCCCCGCACCCGCCTGCCGCGGCGAGGAGGTGCCGGCGGAGATCCGCCGACACCTCGTCACGCACCGGGCCTCCTACTTCCCGCCGGGCTTCGATTGTGTACTCGACGACGGCACCACCTACGAGAGCAGCGGCGGCTACGACCGGACGAACGCGCTCATCGTCGTCTTCGCCGGCGGAGCCGGCGCCCTCGCCGCGGCGGCCGGGTACACGAAGGCGCGCCGGGCCCGGACGCCGGCCGTGACCGTGGCCGTGTGAGCGGCGCCCCTGAGGTCAGGGCAGCAGCGGCAGCGTGGAGCAGTTGGAGTTCGCGGGCTTGCCGTCGAGCCGGTCGGTCAGCCAGGAGATCGCATCGCCCTGGTCGACGAGCAACGGCGTGAAGTGGTTGATCAGGGCCCGGCCCAGGGGCAGCAGGATCACCGGCTTGTAGGTGACGTCGGCGCCCTTGGCACACCAGGCCACGGCGAGGGCGCGGGCCTGTGCGTGCGGCACCAGGTCGTCGGCGGTGCCGGTCGCCACCCGTACCGGAGACGTCGGTTCGAGGGCGCCGATGCGCTGGTCGGCCAGGAACGCCTTGAGCGCCGGCTCCGACCGGACGACGTCGCTGATGGACTGCCCGTCCGTGGTCCAGGCGGTGCTGTGCGCCGAGTTGTAGGCGAGCAGCGCGTCGCCCACGCACATCGTCGACAGGTCCTTCAGCGCGGCGCGGCCCGCCGCGTTCAGGTGGGCGTCGGCGATCGGCTTCAGGGCGGGGTCGGACTCCAGGAAGCCGTTCACCGACCAGCCCAGCGCCCCGGCCAGGTCGCTGCCGTCGATGGCCTCGGTGACGGCCGCCAGATCGGCGGGCGGCGCCCCGGCGTAGGTCCCGGAGAGGGTGACGTCGGGGGCGTAGGAGGGCTGGAGTTCGGCGGCGGCGGCCGTGGCTCCGCCGCCCTGGCTGTAGCCGAACAGCGCCACCTTGGAGCCGGCCGTGAGCGACGTCCCGTCGAGGGAGCGGGTCGCGCGGACGGCGTCCAGGACGGCGTGGGCCTCGTCCACCCGGTTGACGTAGGTGTGCAGCCGATCCGTCGCGCCCAGCCCGGTGTAGTCCGTGACCGTGACGGCGATGCCCCGGGCGAGGAGGCGGTAGATCGCCAGGGTCTCGTAACCGACCGACAGGGTCTCCCCGTTGACGAGGAGCGGGTGTTCGAGGCCGAGGGAGGCGGCGCACTGGTCGCCCTGGCCCATGGTGCCGGGCGCGACGACGACCAGCGGCCGCGGCCCGCTGCCCGTCCAGCGGGCCGTCGGTTCGAGGTACGCGCCGGTGACCGCCATGGGCCGGCCGGCGGAGTCCGTGGACTTGTACATCAGGCGGGTCGCGGTGCCGGGCAGCGGTCCGTCGATGCCCGGGAGGCTCAACGCGAGGGGGAGCGGTTCGGACCGGATCAGGGCGCCGTCGGCCGTCGGAAGCGAGGCGGGCGGGTTGTAGAACGTGGGGATGGTGACGCCGCGCGAGACGACGGCGTCCGACCGGGTCGTCGCGTCTGCGGGTACGGCGGTGACTCCGAGGCAGGCGGCAGCGGTGACGGCTGCGGCGAGCAGGCGGGTGGGGGTGGGCATGGCGGACCTCCGGTGAGGGGGAGGCCGAGCCTTCGTCTGCGGCTCGGGTGGCGGACGGCCCGGTGGGGTACGGACCGTGACGACCGAGCGGCGCAGAGCCTCGGTCGTCCACCGCTGCCCCGCACCGCTCTTAGACGAACTGTCAGGACCGTAACGGGGGGTGGGTTACCTCGGGTAGCGGTCGGTAGGTTACGGTTCAGTAATATGACTGATCGGTAACGTGGCGTCCGCCTGCGTCAACGAGCCCGTCCAGGCGGTGTGGTTGACTCTGCCCGTGCTGCACGAATCGGTTTTCCGCACCACGGACCTACCGGTGGACGCGCGGTTCGAGGCGTGGGCGGAGCGCATGGGCGGTACCCACGCGCCCATGCAGCTCACCAGCGAACGCACCGCGGACTACCGCGGCCACCAGCGGGTGATCGGGCTGGGCGACGACGTCACGGTCTGGCCCGCCACCTTCGACCACCTGGTCTTCCGCCGCACGCCGAAGCTCGTCCGGCAGTCCGATCCCGAGACGTACCACCTGTCCCTCCTGCTGAAGGGCGAGGGGGCCGCCGACTGGGGCAGGGAGCAGGCGGCCTACCGGATCAACGACTTCCACACCAACTCCTCCTCCCGGTCCTGGGACATCGCCACCGGCCCCGACCCGGTCACCGTCGTCGGCCTCGAGATCCCCCAGTCCCTGGTGGTCGTGCCCGGCCACCGCGTCGACCGTTTCGTCGGGGGCCGCGTCTCGGGTCAGGAGGGCATCGGCGCGCTGCTGGCGCAGTTCCTCCTCCAACTGGTCGCGGACACCTCGCCCTACCAGCCCTCGGACGCGCCCCGGTTGGGAACGGTGGTCGTCGACCTCGTCACGGCCGTCTTCGCGCAGGCGGTGGACGCCGACCTCCGGCTCCTGCCGGAGACCCACGGCCGCACCCTCACCCTCCAGGCCAAGTCGTACATCCGCCGGCATCTGAGCGACCCGGAGCTGACCCCCGCCAGGGTCGCCGCCGCACACCACATCTCCCGCAGCTATCTGTACCGCCTCTTCCAGGCCGAAGGCCTCACGGTCGCCTCCTACATCCGGGACCAGCGACTGGAGAAGGCCCGCCGCGACCTCGCCGACCCCCGGCTGCACGCCGTGCCCATCCACGCCGTCGCCGCCCGGTGGGGCTTCCCGCGCGCCGCCCAGTTCACCCGGGCGTTCCGCACCGCCTACGGCCTCCCGCCCAGCGAACTGCGCGAACAGGCGCTGACCGAGGCGTAGGTCGTCTCCGCGAAGTCCCTCCCCCCCCAGGGGTGCCCCGGCCCCGCGACGCCCGGCCCGGCACGGACACGACCTGGTGCGGCGGTGTGGACGCTCTGCCAAGTAGCCGTGGACGGTACGCCAACGACACAGCGGGCGTCTCTCCTGCACCATGAAGATCACCGCGGCGCATGCCGCGAGAACGCGGGCCGTGCCAGGACGACGGGGGAGTCCTGGCACGGCACGGACGCCCCGCCGCCGCACACCGGCCGCGGACGAGCGAGCGCCGCGGATGATCGAGTGGTGACGGTCCGGCCGCGGGCGTACCGTCAAACGGTGGACCCGACAGTGGGCACAGCCGTCCGCTGACCTCTCCAAGGGCCCGCCCCCGAGCGGGCGACACGCCATGAGCAGCCTTCCGCAGCCGACTTCAGCGACCCAGGCCTCCGCCCGACAGGGTGGTGGCGGGAACGCGATGGCGCTGCTCGTCATCGCGTCGTGCCAGCTGATGGTGGTCCTGGACATCACCATCGTGAACATCGCGCTGCCGGACATCCAGCGCTCCCTGGACTTCTCCACCACCAGCCTGGCGTGGGTGGTCAACGCCTACACACTGACCTTCGGCGGCCTGCTGCTCCTCGGCGGCCGGGTCGGCGACATCCTGGGCAGACGGCGGGTGTTCATCTTCGGAGTGCTGCTCTTCGTGCTCGCCTCCCTGCTCGGCGGCCTCGCCCAGAACGAGGCCCAACTCCTCGCCGCACGCGCCCTGCAGGGCGTCGGCGGAGCCATCGCCTCGCCGACCGCGCTCTCCCTGGTCAGCACGACGTTCCAGGAAGGCCCCGAGCGCAACCGGGCCTTCGGGGTCTTCGCCGCGGTCTCGGCGGGCGGCGGCGCCATCGGCCTGCTCGCGGGCGGGATCCTCGTCGAGTACCTGAACTGGCGGTGGGTGCTCTTCGTCAACGTCCCCATCGGACTGCTCATCGCCTTCGCCACGCCGCGCTACATCAGGGAATCCGAACGCCACCCCGGCCACTTCGACATCGCGGGCGCGCTGACCTCCACCGTGGGCATGGTCCTGCTGGTGTACGGGTTCATCAGAGCCGCGCAGGAAGGATGGCGGGACGCGCTCACGGTGGCGTCGTTCGTCGCGGCCGTCGTCGTCCTCGCGGTGTTCATCCTGGTCGAGCGGCGGTCCCGGCAGCCGATCACCCCGCTGCACATGTTCGCGGACCGCAACAGGGCGGGCACCTACGGCATCATGCTGTGTCTCGCCGCCGCGATCTTCGGCATGTTCTTCTTCCTCACGCTCTTCGTGCAGAACGTGCTCGGCTTCAGCCCGCTCGCGGCCGGGTTCGCCTTCCTGCCCGTCAGTGCGGTCATCGCAGTCGGCGCCGGCCTCGCCTCACGGTTCCTGCCCACGTACGGCCCCAAGCCCTTCATGGTGGTGGGCGCGATCCTCGCAGCCGGAGGCCTGTCCTGGCTCACCCTGACCGACGTCGACTCCACGTACGCGGGGAGCGTGCTGGGCCCGATGCTCGTCTTCAGCCTGGGCATGGGCATGGAGTTCGTCTCGCTCACGCTGATGGCGCTCTCCAACGTGTCCCCGCTGGAGACCGGCGCGGCCTCCGGACTCCTCAACGCCACCCAGCAGGTGGGCGGTTCGCTCGGTCTGTCCATCCTGGTCACGATGTACGGCACGGCCAGCCGCAACGAGGCGGAGAAGCAGATCCCCGACTTCCTGGCCCAGGCGACCCCGGCCGAGCGGCTGGAGTTCCGACGCACCGGGCTGCTTCCCGACCCCTGGGCGGACGAGGTCCTCACCGCCGGCGTCTCGGCCGCATTCGTCATGGCGGCGATCTTCACGGTCCTGGCCGCGCTGATCGCGGTCGTGGTGATCCAGGTCCGCCCCTCGGACCTGGAACGCCTCAAGGGCGGCACGGTCCCGGGCGCAGGCTGACACGTCGTAGATCTTGACCCTGGTCGGAGCCGGGGCTTAGCGTTCCCGCGTTCACCCATGATTGAAACGATTCAAATCATGCAGGACCACCGGGGGGCGCTCATGCAGCAACCGTTCGCGCAGGAACCGTCCGCGCAGGAACCGTCCGCGCAGCAGCCGTTCGAGCGGGAACCGTTCGAGCGGGAGCTGTTCGCCCAGGGGAACGGCGTGTCGCGTCGGGCGGTCCTCGCCGCCGGGGCGACGGCGGGCATCGCGGCCGGGACCGTCGGAGCCCTGGCGTCCGGGACGACCGCGGCGGCCGCGCAGTCCGCCGCCGACGCGCGCGACACGGACGCCGACTGGTTCGCCGACCCCGCCCGCCCGGTCCGCCCCAAGTTCCGCTGGTGGTGGCCGGACGGTCTGGTGAACCCCGACGAGATCGCCCGCGAGGTCGACGAAATCGCGGACGCCGGATTCGGCGGCGCCGAGATAGCCGCCGTCCACCACAGCGTCAAGGACAAGTCGGTCCTGGACCCCGCACACCACGGCTGGGGCAGCAGACCCTGGCGCGACGGCGTCGAGGCCGCCCTGCGCCGCGCCGCGAGACGGGGCCTCACCCTCGATCTCACCCTCGGCCCGAGCTGGCCCGTCGCCGTCCCCGGCCTCACCCCGGACGACGAGGCCGCCGCGAAGGAACTCGTCCACGGCCGGGCCTCGTTGAGCGGCGGAACCACCTATCGGGGGCCGGTGCCGCCGCCCGTGCACGCGCCCGCCGCCGGCGTCACCCGGCAGCGGCTCCTCGCCGTGCAGGCCGCCCGCGTCGACCCCGCGCACTCCACGCGCAAGGAGACCGGGCTCGACCTCTCCAGCGTCCGCGACCTGACCTCCACCGTCGACGAGGACGGCGCCCTGACCTGGACGGCGCCCGAGGCGGGGGAGTGGGCGCTGATCTCCTACTGGGCGCGCGGCAGCGGTCAGCAGCCCGAGTCCGGCCCGCACTCCGCCCCCGCCGCCCATGTCGTCGACCATCTCGCCCCGGCCGGCACCGCCGCCGTCACCGGCTTCTGGGAGCGGGAGCTGCTGACGCCCGTCCTGCGGGGCCTGCTGAAGGCGGCCGGCGGCGCCTTCTTCGAGGACTCCGTGGAGCTGGAGACGGACGGCCTGAGCTGGACGTCCGCGCTGCCGGACGCCTTCGAGAAGCACACCGGCCGACCCCTGCTGCCGTACCTGCCGGCCCTGATCCTGAGCGACGGCAACCAGGTGTTCGCCTTCGAGGCACAGCTGACCCGGCAGATCCGGCACGACTTCTGGGAGACGTTCTCGGACCTGTTCAACCGTCACCACGTCCGCGCCCTGCGGGACTGGGCCCACTCCCTCGGCATGACCCTGCGCGCCCAGCCCTACGGCCTGCAGACCGACGCGATCGCGTCCGCGGCGATCCTCGACTGCCCCGAGGGCGAGTCCCTCGGCTTCAAGAACCTCGACGACTTCCGCTGCCTCGCCGGCGGCCGGGACATGGCGGGCCGCACGGTGCTGTCCTGCGAGGCGGGCGCGTACAACGGCTCCGCGTACAGCACCACCTGGGACCGCTTCCTGCGCACCATGGGCGGGGCCTACGCGGCCGGCGTCAACCAGACCGTCGTCCACGGCTTCTCCTACGCCACCGTCCCCGGTGCGAGCTGGCCCGGCTTCGCCGCCTTCAGCCCGTACAACGGCGGTCCCGGCTACGGCGAGTCATGGGGTCCCCGACAGCCGACCTGGCGACACATCGCGGATCTCGCCGCCTGTCTCGGCCGGGTGCACGGGGTGCTCCAGTCCGGCACCGCCCGTGCGGACGTCGCCGTCTTCCGGCAGACCGGCTACGCCGCGACCGGCATCGGGGCCTCCTGGTTCACCGCGACCGGCGTCCCGCTCGGCTGGACCCACCAGTTCCTCAGCGGGCCGCTGCTCGACCTGCCGAGCGCCACCGTGTCGGCAGGCCGGCTCGCCCCGGACGGACCCGCCTACCGGGCCCTCTTCGTCGAGGGCGACTTCTTCCACGGCTCCACCCCGACCCTCGCCGCGGCCGACGCCCGCCGCCTGCTGAGGCTGGCCGAGGCGGGGCTGCCGATCGTGCTGCTGGGCGCCTTCGACCAGGCCCTGACCCCGGGGATCCCCGACGACGGCGAGACCGACCGCCTGCGCGGACTCCTCGCCCGTCTCCTCGCCCTGCCCAACGTGCTCCGCGTCACCGACAAGGCCGCCGTGGGCGACGCCCTCGCCCGGCTCGGAGTCACCCCGGACGTACGCCACGCCACCGCCTCCACGCTCCTGAACGCACACCGCGTCACCCGGGACGCCGACTACTACTACCTCTGCAACGGCAAGCACGCCGAGACGGTCAAACCGCCCGTGGCCGCGATCGACCACGAGGTGTCCCTGCGCCACACCCGCCGCACCCGGTACGGGGCGACGATCCCGTACCTGCTGGACCCGTGGACGGGCGAGGTCACCCGGATCGCCCGGTACACCGAGGACGGCGGCGAGGTCACCGTGCGAGTCGCCCTTCAGCCCGGCCAGGCGACGATCGTCGCCCTGGGACGCCCGGGACTCTTCGGCGACCGGAACGGGGCACGGCCGCACGCCCTCGCCACGGACGCGCCCGAAGTGCTCTTCGACGGAAGGGAACTGACGGTCCGTTCGGACCGTGCGGGCGTCTGCACGACACACCTGTCCACGGGCCGTACCGTCACCACGACCATCCCGTCCGTGCCCGCTCCGATCACTCCCAGCCGGTGGCAGTTGGACGTCGAGGACTGGTACCCCGGCTCCTCGGCGACCCGAACCGAACGCGTCCACCGCAGCCTCACCCTCGACAGCCTGGCGCCCTGGTCGCGGATCCCGGAACTGGCCGACTCCGCGGGCATCGGACGCTACCGGACGACCATCGACCTCCCGTCCGACTGGACCTTGGCGCACGGGGCCCGCCTGGAACTCGGCCAGGTCTCCGACACCGTGCGCGTCACCGTGAACGGCGTCGGCGCGCCACCCGTCGACCGGCTCCACCCGGTCGTCGACGTCGGCCCGCTGCTGCGGCGCGGCCGCAACGTGATCGAGGTCGAGGTGGCGACCCCGCTCGTCAACCGGCTCCGCGTCGCCCAGCCGGCGGTCTTCGGAGCCGTCGCCCGGCAGGACCACGGCCTGGTGGGACCCGTACGGCTGATCCCGTACGGGCAGGCCGCCGTCCGGTGAAGGGGCGGGCGGTACGGTGACGGCCCTCCGGACCTGCCGCGTTAAGGTGGGTCGGCCGCGGCAGCCGTGGCAGATGCGGAGGGCGACAACGCCGTATGAGCTACGCGATGTTGGTGGATCCCCGGGCCGAGGTCGAGGGCTCCGCACGGGTGTTGCTGCCCGCCGGGACCGCTCTGAACGACGCCGCCGAGGCCTTGGGGCGGTTGCTGGTCCTGGAAGAGCGCCTGGACCGGATCCTGATCGTCGTGGGCGACGTGCAGATCGGGGTCACGTCGAGCACCTACCTGCGCACCGTCCTGGGGATGCAGCCGACCCGCGGCTCCGGCGACGAGGTGCGCGCCGCGGCTCCCGGGGAGTCGACCCGGTTCAGTGTGATCGCGTTCCGCTGCGCGGTGTGCGGGAGTCACGCCTACGCGGCCTTCTACGACGACCGGTACCGTCCGGTGTGCCAGGCCGGCGAACACGGACCGATGGAACTGAGGTGAGCCCCGCGTGAGCCTCGGGCCCGCCGTCCCCAAGCCGCTCGACGGCTCCGTGAGGTTCTTCTCGGTGGCCTATCTGCCGACGTACACGGCGACGGTGTTCATCCTTCTCCTGGTCTGGGCGGGGGCGCCCGGGAAGGACGTGTCCCTGCGGCGCGCCTGGCGCACCGCCACCGAAGTGGGCGCCGGGGAGGCGGTGTGGATCCTCGTCGGCACCACCGTGATCGCCGTCGTCTTCCAGCCCTTCCAGCTGGCCGTCATACGGCTGTTGGAGGGCGGCCGGCCCGATGCGCTCGGCGCCGGCGTCGGCCGGGCGTTGCAGCGTCGACGCAAGGCACGGCTGGCGGCACGCGCCGAGCTGACCGGGCCGGCGGGGGAGCCGTCCGCCGAACTGGTGCAGCGGGCGGGCGCCGCGGCCGCCGCTCTGCGACGGCGGTATCCGCTCCCGGACCACCTCGTGCGGCCGACGGCCCTGGGCAACGTCCTGGCGGCCCTGCGCGACACGGCGGGCCGGGACCACGGCTGGGACGCCGCGGTCGCCTGGCCGCGGCTGTACCCGGTGCTCTCGGACCGTGCGCGTGCCGTGGTCGACGACTGCCGTGACTCCCTCGACGGAGCGGCACGACTGTGCGTCACCCACGCGGTGACCGCGCTCGTCGGCGCGGCGCTGCTGCTCCGCTCGGGCTGGTGGCTGCTGCTCGCCCTGGTTCCCGCCGCGGTGGCCGCACTCGCGTATCACGGAGCCGTACAGGCGGCCCTCACCTACGGCGACGCCGTCCGCGCGGGGTTCGAACTGCACCGCTTCGACCTCCTGACGGCCCTGCACCTGCCGTTGCCCGACAGCCTCCAGGAGGAACGGGCCCTTGCGGAGGAGCTGTGCCGGCACTGGCGTCAGGGCCTGCCGCCGCCGGATGGGTACGTCCACCCGCCCGACCCTCTCGACTCGACTCCGCCGCCCGGGAGTTGAGGCACCCTGCCCCCGACGGCCCGGCGACCCTATGGTGTCGGTATGAGCAGTGATGTTCCCCGCCGTGGGCGGCCCGCCGGGGCGTCGGTCGGCGAACTGCACCGTCAGGGCCTGTCGGAGCTGGAGCGCTACCACCGCACGGGGGACGTCTCCGCCCTGTGGCGGGCCCAGGACCTGCACGGTCGGGCCGTCGACGCCACCACCGACGGCAGCCCCGACCGGCATGTGCACCTGAGGAACCTCGCCCACGTCGAGGTCGAACTGTACGAGCACACACGCGATCTGCCGACCCTTCGGCGAGCCGCACACCACCTTCGAGGCGCTCTCGACCTGGCCCCCGAGGGCCACCCGTACCAAGGGGTCTACCTCTACGAACTCGGCCGCGCGCTACGACAGTTGCATCACAGAACCGGGGAGCGCGGACAACTCGTCGAAGCCGCCGAGCTGTTGACGCGCTGCGTGGCGCTCCCGCCCGCGATGCCCGGCGAGCGCGCCACCGAACTCGGCGGTCTGGCCGAGGTTCTGGGGGAGCTGTACGACATCGGTCGGGAGCCGGAACGTCTGCTCCAGGCCGTCGCGGCACAACGGCGGGCGCTGTCCGAAACGCCGCCCGGAAGCCCTGAGCGGATCTCCCGACAGGTCAACCTGGCCTCGTTCCTGAGTAGTTGGTACGACCTGACGCGGGAGCGGCCGGCGCTGGACGAGGCGGTGGAGATCCTGCGCGGCGCCCGCGACGAGACGCTCGGGAACGGCGGCGCGCTGCCGTGGGAGTCGGCCTTCAATCTCGCCGGGTGTCTGGTGGACCGATTCCGGCTCGACGGCGCTCTCGGAGAACTGGACGAGGCGGTCATGCTCCTGCGGCACGTCCTCGAGACGGAACCCTCCCTCGATGACTTCAGCCGTCTCATGGTGACCCTTCGGGCAGCGGACCTGTCGGTGGAGCGCGGCGAGTTCTCGGGCCAGGTGCACTGGGTCGACTGGGCCGTGCGGGCCCTGCAGGAGAGCGTGCGGACGCTTCCCCGCGACGACCTGAACCGCGGGGTGCCCCTGCTCGAACTGGGCCAGGCCCACGCGAGCCGGTACGGCCTCACGGACGATCCGGCCGACCTCGAGTCGGCGATCGCCCGACTTCGCGCCGCTCTCGACGTGTTCGGGGCGGACGAGGGCTCCGCGGAGAACGCCGGAGCCGCCGCCTCGGTGCTCGCCGTCCAACTCGCCCACCGTCACGAGCGCACCGGCGACGCGGCCGACCTGGACCAGGCCATCGAACTCCAGCGGGACGCCGTCGGACACGCCTCCCCGGAGAGCCTCAACTTCGCGGCCCTGCACGGGTCCCTGGGCCAGAACCTGCTCCAGCGGTTCGTGGACCGCCACGACCTCGGCGACCTCGACCGGTGCGTCGATCACCTCCAGCGGGCCCTGGCCGTGCTGCCGCCGCACTCGTCGAACGTCCCCGCGCTGCTGTCCGGCCTCAGCAGCGCCCAGCGCGCCCGCTACGAGCACACCGGCCACCGACCGCACCTGCACGAGGCCGTCGAGACACAGCGCGCTGCGGTCGCCGCGTGTCCGCCCGGGGCGTCCCAACGGCGGTTCCTGCTGGGCGGCCTCGGACTTCTGCTGCGGCTGCGCCATGACGCCGAGGGCGTCGGCACCGCGGACCTCGACGAGGCGGTGGGCCTGTTCCGCCAGGTGCTCGCCCTGTGGCCGGGCGACTCCGGGAACGGCCGGATCACCCTCCTCCAACTGGCCGAGGCACTGCGGTCCCGAGCCGAGGCCCGGGGGGACGACGCCGATCTGGCGGAGTGCGTCGAGGTGCTGCGCACGCTCGTCGCCGGCTACCCGGCGAATCACCCGGCACAGATCTCCCCGCGCACCGCGCTCGCCGAGGCGTTGCACGCACTCTTCCTGGCGACGGGCGACGAGCGTCTCCTGGCGGAGGCCTTCGAGGTGGCACGGGCGTCGGTCGAGGTACGCACCGCGCCGGTCGGCGAGCGCCTGCACGCCCGGGGCACGCTCGGGCAGGTGTGCGGCACCCGGCACGACTGGGAGGCGGCGCGCCACTGGCTGACGGAGGCGGTGCGGCTGCTGCCGCGGCTGGCCGCACGCGACCTGGACCGCACGGACCAGCAGTACGTCCTGGCCCGCGAGCACGGCCTGGCGGCCGAGGCGGCCGCGTACGCGCTGGAGGCCGGCCGCCCCGAACAGGCCCTGGAGGTGCTGGAACACGGGCGCGGCGTGCTGCTCGGCCGTCTGCTGCGGTCCCGGGAGACCGATGTGGCGCGGCTGCGGGAACGCGCGCCCGCGCTGGCCGAACGATTCGTGCGACTGCGCGACATGGAGGATCCGGCGCCGCTCGGCGGCGAGACGTACTCCGCGGCACGGGAGCGACAGACCGTCGAGCGGATGTGGACCCGCGAGGCCGAGTGGGACGCGCTCCTGGCCGAGGTCCGGTCCCTGCCCGGCATGGCGGACTTCCTGCGCCCACCGACCGCACAGGAGATCGTGCGGCAGGCCGGGGCGGGACCGGTCGTGGTGATCAACGTCAGCATCCGCTGCGACGCGCTGATCGTGGCCGGCGGAGCACTCGACGTGGTGCGGCTGGAGACCACCGCCGAGGAGGTCCGGCACAGGGTGGCCGGGTTCCTCGCCGCGGTCGGCGCACCCGCCGACCGCTCGGAGGGCCTGGACGAACGGCTGGCCCGCCAGGAGAGCGTCGCGCAGACACTGGAGTGGCTGTGGGAGACGATCACCGGACCGGTCCTGGAACGGCTCGCCCTTCCCCCGCGGTCCGGGCCCGACGGCACTCCCGCGCGCGTGTGGTGGTGCCCGCAAGGGGCGTTGGCGTTCCTGCCGCTCCACGCGGCCGGCTACCACGGCCCCCGGGCCGCCCCGGACGACCAGCGGTGCGTGCCGGCACGGGTGGCGTCCTCGTACACCTCCACCGTCGCCGCGCTCCATCACGCGAGGACACGGCGTACGGGGACCCGCCGGGGCGGATCCGAACAGCTGGTCGTCGGCATGTCGCACACCCCGGGGGCGGGGGACCTGCCGAACGCGGACGCCGAAGTCCAGGCCGTGGGGCGACATCTGACGAACCGTCGGGGACATCGCGGAACCGTCGCGCTCGTCAACGAGAACGCGACCAGGGACCGGGTGCTGGAGGCCCTGCGGGACGCGCGGTCCGTGCACTTCGCCTGCCACGCCGTGGCCGACACACAGGACCCTTCGGCATGCCGCATCCTGACCCACGACCACGCGACCCGCCCCCTCACCGTCACCGACATCGCGGGCCTGCGCCTCGACGGCGCCCATCTGGCGTACCTGTCGGCGTGTGCGACGTCGTCCACCCGGCACGAGCTGGCGGACGAAGCCGTCCACATCACCGGCGCCTTCCAACTGGCGGGCTTCCGGCATGTGGTGGGCACCCTGTGGCCGGTCGGGGACGAACTGGCTCCGGAGCTGGCGACGACCTTCTACAAGGCCCTCGCGGCACGGGCGACGACGGGCGACGCGACAGGCGACCCGGAGAACGACCCGGACGACGACCACGTGGCGCTCGCGCTGCACGCGACGGTGGCCGAACTCCACACCCGGTACGCCTGGTTCCCGTCCCTGTGGGCCTCGCACATCCACGTGGGCGTATGACCCGCACCGTCGCGTACGGCGTTCAGGCGTCGCCCTCCACGACCAGCCGCAGGTTCGCCCGGGCCCGGGCGGTGCGCGGGTCACCCGGCCCGAAGCGGCGCTCGTACGCGGCGACCACCTGGCGGCACAACGCCTCCGCCTGCGCCCGGTCGCCCCGGCGGTGCACCATCGCGGCCAGGTTGCTCATGCTGGAGACGGTTTCGGGATGGTCGGCCCCGAAGACCTCGGAGTACCCCTCCACCACCGTGCGCATCAGCGCCTCGGCCTCACCCGTACGGCCTGCGCCGTGCAGGACCGAAGCCAGGTTGAACTGCGTGCCCAGCGTGTCGACATGGCCCGCCCCGTTGTTGCGCAAGCGGAGTGCGACGACGGCCCGGTAGTGCCGCTCCGCCTCCGCCCACCGGCCCTGATGGGCGAGGACGGCGGCCTGGTTGGCACGCGCGCTCACACTGACCGGGTCGTCCTCGCCGAACAGCCGCCCGGCGTCCTCCGCGACCTCCCGGTACAGCCGCTCGGCGTCCTCCTGCCGCCCCTGCGCACGCAGCGCCCCTGCCAGGTCGTTGCGGCTCGCCAGGGTGTCCCGGTGCCCCGGCCCGAGGACCTGCTCACGGGCCGCCAGCGCCTGACGGGTCAGTTCCTCGGCCTCGGCCGGCCGGTTCAGCCGGCCCACGATGCGAGCGAGCCGGGCGAGGTTCGTCAGGGCGTCCGGGTGAGCGGCGGCGGACGCCCTGACGTACTCCGCCCACACCGTCCGGGTGAGCTGCTCCGCCTCGGCGAACTCGCCCAGCTGCTCCAGCGCCCGCGCCAGGAACGACGTCGCCGCCAGGGTGTCGGGCCGGCCGTGTCCGACCACGCTGCGACGGCCCGCGACGACATGGCGGAGCAGTTCGACCGCCTCGTCCGTGGACCCCTGCTTCCACAGCACCTCGGCCAACTCGTAGGCCGCGGTGAGGGTTTCGGGATGCGTCTCGCCCAGGTCCCGGTAGGCGGCGCTCAGCGTCCACCGCGCCTTCGCCTCCGGCGTCATCGTGAGCGCGATGTTCACGAGGGGCACATCGCCGGCGCGCTCACGCCTCGTGATGCTGTACGAGACGCCCTCGCCGAGTTCCCCGGTCCCGAGGCTCTCCGGCTCCGCGGGCTCGGGCTGCTGCTCCGCCTTCCCCCGACGCCCCCGCCTTCGCCATCCACCGCTCATCGACCGCCCCTCCCCCTGGTGCGATTCCTGATCCGTCCTCCCATAGTGGCGCAACGGCCCTCAGGAGCCCAGGCGGTGCCCACGACGCGTCCCGGGCGAGTCGTTCCTCAGCGCACCGGGAAGCCGAACGAGTACCCCTGCTCCTTCAGCCACGGCAGCACCTCGCGCAGGGCGGTGACGGTCTGCGAGCGGTCCCCGCCGGCGTCGTGGAAGAGGATGGTCGGACCGTTGGACACCTCGCTCTGCACGGTGGCCACGATGGCGTCGGCGCCGGGCCGTTCGAAGTCCTTGGTGTCGACGTTCCAGCCCAGCGGACGCATCCCGCGAGAGGCGGCCAGGGTGCGGCTGTAAGGGGTGAAGGCACCGCCCGGCGCCCGGTAGTACATCGGCCGGACACCGCCGGAGGCCTCGGTGATCATGCGTTCGGCGTCCAGGATCTGCTGCGACTGGTAGGACTCGGACTTGGTGTCCATGGTGGTGTCGTGCGAGACCGTGTGGTCGCACAGCCGGTGCCCGTCCGCCACCACCGCCTTGACCAGGTCCGGGTGGGCCTGGGCCTGGGTGCCGACCATGCAGAACGTCGCCTTGACGCCGTTCTCCCGCAGCACCTGAAGGACCTGCGGTGTCCAGCCCGGGTCCGGCCCGTCGTCGATGGTGATGTTGACGCCCCGCGCGCCCTGGTCCGAGGCGTGGGCGATCTCCACCGACACCGCCGCCAGGGCGCGGGCGGCGGCCGGCGCCGAAGGGCCGGCGGCGGCGCCCGCTCCCGTCTGCGACCCGCCGACGGATCCGGCCTGCGCGGTCCAGACAGAGGTGACGGCGGCCATCGCCGTCACCCCGATCGCCGCCGCGAGTACTCGGCCGTGCCATCCCCGCCCGCCATGTCGCGCCATGTCAGCCCTGTCCTCGTCCTGGTGGTTGATCCCGTGCAGCTGTCAGGACGACGAAAGTGCCGCGCGGGATCCGCCTGTTACCGATTGCGGACACTTACGGGCAGGTTCGGGGACGGACGGGCTCTGTCAGGGCCGTAGCGGGGCGCACAACAGGGCGGCGGGGCCGGGGGTACTGCCGAGGCGGGTGGTGAAGGCGATGCCGGCGGCGTACTCGTCGGCGGCGCACTGACCCTTGTAGCGGCCTTGGGCGAAGTCCCCGCCGCCGTCGGCCGGCCGGTTGTCGGACCGGTCGAACCAGACGGTGCGTCCGGCGCCGCCCAGCGGAGTTCGGGCGGGCGCGCAGAGCGCCGCCGACACCCGCTCGCCGCGGCGGCTGTAGCCGATGAGGAACTGCCCGGAGGGGCACTGGAGTTTGGTGTAGCCGCCGGCCCAGTCGCCGCCCGACGGGACGTGACGCTCGTCGGTGACGACGGTCTGGGCGTTGCCCGGGGCGCGCAGGTCGCCGCCCGTCTCGTCGGTGCACAGTCCGCGGCCGCCGGTGTGGCTGAGGCCGGTCAACCGCAGGCCGTCGGGGCAGGCGGCCTTGGACGCCCCCGGATCCCAGTCCCCGCCGGCCCGTACCCGCAGCGACTGCACGGAGTCGCCGTGGTCGGTGGCGAGCATGCGGCGGACAGCCGTCGGCGCGACGGGCCCGGTGAGCGAAGGGGACGTCGTCAGACGGCTCCAGGCCGTGCCGCGCCAGTCGCCCTGGTCGAGGATGCCGTACCGTCGCCCGGCCGTGTCGTAGCGCAGCAGCGCCCAGTCGTCGTGGCCCTCCCAGCCGACCAGGGGCCAGTAGGCGAAGTCGGCGTCGTGGTCGGCGAAGTAGTCGGTGAGGTCGCCGAACCAGGTGCGGGCCGCGGCGCCCGTCTCATTGCCGCCGACGCCGAACTCGCTGATCCACACGGGCGCCGTGTAGTGCTGTCCGTCGGCCGTGACGAAGAAGGCCTGGTCGGTGAGGACCTGGTACAGCTGGTCGCGGGTCAGGTCCTGGTAGCGGGGATCGTGGGTCTCGCCGATCCCGGTGGCGCCGCTGTGCCGGGGACCGGTGTAGCCGTAGAAGTGGGCGGAGTAGACCAGCTTGTGCGTGTCCACCAGGGTGTGCGAGAGCGTGCGCACGGGGGCGAGAGTGGGGCGTTCGTGCGGCAGCCCGTCCACGGGCAGCCCGGTCCAGTTGATTCCCTCGACGACGATCAGGAGAGCGGGGTTGGCCTCGGTGAGGATGCGGTCCGCGGCGAGTTGGGCCGCGGCGTACCAGTCGTGGTCGTCGCCCAGGCCCCAGTTGGGGTCGTCCAGGATGTCACGGCGCACCTCGTTGTAGAGGTCGGCGCCCACGACCCGGGGATCTGCGGCGTAGCGGCGGGCCATGAAGACCCAGTCGTCGGCCCACCGCGCGGTGGTCTGACCGCTGTTCCAGCGTTCGTTGCCGTCGATGCCGCAGCACCAACGGGAGGTGTTGGTGTGGTTGTTGAGGACGACCGCGAACCCGTCCTGGGTGAGGGCGGCCACGACGGCGTCGTAGATCTGCAGGGGCGTCCGGCCGCGCAGTTGCGGGTTGGCCGTGACGGCGGCGTCCGGCACCGCGGCCGTCGCGTGGATCATCTCGTTGGAGAACGGCAGCCGGATGCTGTTGATGCCGAGCGCGTGGAAGTCGGCGAGCAACTGCGGCAGCGGGGCGCGGTCCAGGCCGAGGGGTATGCCGTAGGAGTTCTGGCCGGCGTGGTGGTTGGCGGGGTCGGCCGTGCTGCCGCTTCCCGTCCACGAGCCCTGCGCGCCGTCCCAGTTGGCCGACTTCAGCCGGAACCGGTTCCCCCGGGCGTCGACGATGTAGCGGCCGCGGGTGGACAGGGGCGGCTGCCAGGTGTCGGCGTCGGCGGCCGGGGGAGCGGCCTGGGCCGGCGCGTCGGCGGCCCCGGCGGCCGGCGCCGGGGCCAGGAGAGCGAGAAGCACGGCAGGTGCTGTCAGGTACTTGACAAGTCTGGCGAATCCGTTGGTCGGCATCCGGTCCTCTGTGGGGGGTGGCGGGAACGCGAGCGGCGACCGTCAGCCTACGAGGACTCGGCCGCGATGTCCCCACGCAGGACATCGCGGCCCGGAGGTGTCACCAGGAGTGGGCCACGTCCACCACGACATGGCCGGGCAGCCGCAGCACCTGGAAGGGCAGCCGCGCGCGGACGCCGAGCCCGAACTGCGTCACGCCCTCGAAACTGCCGGCGTAACGGGTGTCCCGGAACGTGGCGTACCCGGTGAGGTTCACGCCCGGCAGGGGCTGGGCGACCCTCCCGGGATAGGTGGAGGCGCCGGTCTCGACGTTGTAGGCGGGCGCGTTCACCCGGACCTCGATGACGGCGCCGCCGCCGACGGCGATAGGTCGGCCGGATCCGTCCTGGTAGAGCTGGTCGACGTAGCCCACCGAGTAGCCGAGCTCGGCGCTGCTCGTGCCGGGGACGTCGATGACGAACCGGTCGTAGCAGTCGTGGCGGCCGGTCCTGACGTTCGTCACCGGCGTCGACGTGCCTGCGAAGGACGTCTTGTCGAGGCTGCCCCAGCCGGTCGGGCAGGCGGCGGCGGCCCGGGTCGCGGTGGTCGGCGCGGCCACGGCCGGGGCTGCGGCCACGGCCAGCGTGGCGGTCAGCAGGGCGGCGGTCGCCCAGACGATTCTGGTTCGTACCATGATCTCCCCCGAAGCTGTGTCTGTCGGATATCTACTGAGACAACCGGATTGACCCGAAGGTTGCGCTGAGATTCGGCCGAGGTGCTCCGGGCTGTGACTTCTCCCACCCGCTCTTGCCCAAGCGAGGAAGGGTTACCTACGTTCGGTCGCATGTCCTCCGATTTCGCCATCGATCTGAGCGCGCACGAAATGCTCCGGCGCGCCCATGTGCTGGATGCCCTGGGCCCCGACTGGGATCCCGGCGAGGCCCTGCGCGGCGAGCAGGAGGCCTACGCGCTGCTGTACTCCGGCCTCGACGCGGGCCAGCAGCGCGTCTACGACGAGCTGGTCGAGGCCGGCGTGCTCCCCCCGCGAGGGGACGGCCATGCTGCCCCTTGATCCGCAGGCCGACATCGGCCGTCGCGCCTGGGTCGCCTGCCCGAACTGCGACGACCGGCAGGGCTGCGTCCCGTGCGCCGACGGCCGCAGCTGCTCCACGCACTGGCGCTATCTGCTCTCCAACACCGGCAGCCTGCTGCATCTGCAATGCCCCTCCTGCACCCACACCTGGACGCACGAGACCCGGTTCGGCGCCACCCGCTCCCGCTGGGAGCGGGTCGTCAGCGGCCTGTGGCCACGCTGACCAGGACATCGGCAGGGCGGTGAGGCCGGACGGCGGAGCGAGGCCTGCTTTCGGATGACCTCACCGTCTGTCGGCGGCGGCGGTCGCCCGGCGCACCAGAGGATCGCAGTCGGCCGGGGCGTCCCGGCGTGCCCCTCGTCCGCCTGGAGACAGCTGTGCACATCCTGCTCGTGGCCGGCGCGTTCAACAGCCTCACCCAGCGTGTCCACGCCGAGCTCCGCGACCGCGGCCACCGCGTGGCGGTGGAACTCGCCCTCCCCGACGGCTCGCTGCCGGCTGCCGTCCGGCGGCACGACCCACAGCTCGTCGTGGCGCCGATACTGAGGACGGCGATCCCCGAGGAGGTGTGGACGGCGTACACCTGCCTCGTGGTGCATCCGGGGCCGGTGGGCGACCGCGGACCCTCCTCGCTGGACTGGGCGATCCACGAGGGCGTCGACGCGTGGGGCGTCACGGTTCTGCAGGCCGACGGGGAGATGGACGCGGGCGACGTATGGGCCTGTGTGGCGTGCCGGGTGCCCCCGGTCGCCAAGAGCGACCTGTATCGGGGCGAGATCGCCGACGCCGCCCTCGAAGCCGTCCTCCTCGCCGTGGACCGCTTCGCCGGCGGGACCCATGTGCCGCGCCGACAGAGCGAGCTGTGCGCCCAGGACGGCCTCCTGCGCGTCCGCCCCTACCTCGACCAGAGCGTCCGGCGCATCGACTGGGCCGAGGACTCCACCCGGACCGTCGTGCGCAAGCTGCGGGCCGCGGACTCACAGCCCGGGGTGCTCGACGTGCTGCTCGGCGGCGAATGGTATCTGCACGGCGGCCACCCCGAGGGCGTGCTGCGCGGCAGCCCGGGCGAACTGCTGGCCACCCGGGCCGGGGCGATCTGCCGGGCCACCACGGACGGCGCGGTGTGGATCCCCGAGCTGAGGCCGCGCCGGCTGCCCGGGCGGCCGCCCACGTTCAGGCTCCCCGCCGTGCAGGCGCTGGGCGACCGGCTGCCGCCCCTGCCGGAGCACGCCCCGCCCCCGCTGCCCGACGCGGGGGACCCCGGGTGGACCGACATCCGCTACCGGGAGGACGGGAGCGTCGGCTGCCTCTCGTTCTCCTTCCCGGGCGGCGCCATGAGCGCCGAGCAGTGCCGCCGCCTCCTGCGCGCCTACCGGGAGGCCTGCGCCCGCCCCACCTCGGTCCTGGTCCTCGGGGGTGAGCGCGACTTCTTCTCCAACGGGATCCACCTCAACGTCATCGAGGCCGCCGCCGACCCCGGTGCCGAGTCCTGGGCCAACATCGACGCCATGGACGACCTCGTCGAGGCGGTGCTGACCACCACGGACCGCCTCGTCGTGGCCGCCGTCGCGGGCAACGCCGCGGCCGGCGGGGCGATGCTCGCCCTGGCGGCGGACGAGGTGTGGTGCCGCTCCGGGGCCGTGTGGAACCCCCACTACGGCCTGATGGGCCTGTACGGCTCGGAGTACTGGACGTACACCCTGCCCCGCAGGGTCGGTCCGGCGGTGGCCGAACGGCTCATGCGGGACATGCTGCCGGTGAGCTCGGCGCGCGCCGAGGAGCTGGGGCTCGTCGACCTGGTGGTGGACGCCGACCCCGACGCGTTCGCCGCGGACGTCCGCCGCCTGGCCGCGTATCTGGCGGGGCTGCCCGCGACGGAGGCCCGGATCGCCGCGAAGAAGCGGGAGCTGGAGCTGCGGGAGAGCGCGGCCCCGCTCGCCGGGTTCCGGGAGCGTGAGCTGGCCCGGATGCGGCAGACCTTCGACGACCCGGACGCCCCGTACCACGCCCTGCGCCGGGCCTTCGTCCGCAAGGAGCGTCCCCGGCACACCCCGCCGCATCTCGCCTAAACCACTCGGGGGCCGTCCGCCGTCGGATTCACCGGAACGGCCCCCCATGGCGTCTCGTCGCGGCCGAACGGCTGATACGAAGAAACATGTAGGACTCCGCAGAACATTTAGGGCGAATGCTCGCCTTGATCCCATACCTCCCCGGGAGGCGATCCCATGACTGAGGCGGCGCCGAAGACGGCCGAAGAGACACCCACGATCCACATCCTCTGGATCAACGCGGGGCTGAGCTGCGACGGTGACTCGGTCGCGCTGACGGCGGCCATGCAGCCGAGCATCGAGGAGATCGTCCTCGGTGTGCTGCCAGGGCTGCCGAAGATCGCCGTGCACTGGCCGCTGATCGACTTCGAGTGCGGTCCGGTCGGCGGCGCGGACACGTTCATCGAGTGGTTCTTCAAGGGCGAGCGCGGCGAGATCGATCCGTTCGTGCTGGTCGTCGAGGGGTCCGTCCCCAACGAGGCGATCAAGCCGGAGGGTTACTGGTGCGGCTTCGGCGACAACCCGGAGACCGGCCAGCCGATCACCACCAGCGAGTGGATCGACCGCCTCGCGCCGAAGGCGCTGGCCGTGGTCGCCATCGGCACCTGCGCCACCTACGGCGGCATCCACGCCATGGCGGGCAACCCGACCGGCGCCATGGGCGTGCCGGACTACCTCGGCTGGGAGTGGAAGTCCAAGGCCGGCATCCCGATCGTGTGCGTCCCCGGCTGCCCGATCCAGCCCGACAACTTCGCCGAGACGCTCACCTACCTGCTCTACCAGGCGGCCGGCTCCGCCCCGATGATCCCGCTGGACGACAAGCTGCGCCCGACCTGGCTGTTCGGGAACACCGTCCACGAGGGCTGCGACCGCGCCGGCTACTACGAGCAGGGCGAGTTCGCGACGACGTACGACTCGCCGAAGTGCCTGGTCAAGATCGGCTGTTGGGGTCCGGTCGTCAAGTGCAACGTGCCCAAGCGCGGCTGGATGAACGGCATCGGCGGCTGTCCGAACGTCGGCGGCATCTGCATCGCCTGCACCATGCCCGGCTTCCCCGACAAGTTCATGCCGTTCATGGACGAACCCCCCGGCGCCAGGGTCTCCACCACCGCCAGCGGCGCCTACGGCGCCGTGATCCGACGGATGCGGTCGATCACGGCGAAGACGCTGGACAAGGAGCCCAAGTGGCGCCGCACCGGCGAGAAGATCACCACCGGCTACCGGCCCCCCTGGTGACCCGCCACCGCACCTGAGCACCCGACGCACCGGAACTCCGACGCACCGGAACATCCGACCCTGACCCGCTTCTGCTTCGGGCACCCCCACACCCGATACCCCCCGCAACGAAGGGCACGGCAAAGACGATGGCAAGGACGAAGGCGGCCGGCGACGGCAGCGGCCTGGTGGAGATGTCCTGGGACCCGATCACCCGGATCGTGGGCAGCCTGGGCATCCACACGAAGATCGACTTCAAGCAGAAGCGGGTCGCGGAGTGCTACAGCACCTCGTCGGTCTTCCGCGGCTACAGCGTCTTCATGCGCGGCAAGGACCCCCGCGACGCGCACTTCATCACCAGCCGCATCTGCGGGATCTGCGGCGACAACCACGCCACCTGCTCGGTGTACGCGCAGAACATGGCGTACGGCGTGAAGCCCCCGCACCTTGGTGAGTGGATCATCAACCTCGGCGAGTCCGCGGAGTACATGTTCGACCACAACATCTTCCAGGAGAACCTGGTCGGGGTCGACTACTGCGAGAAGATGGTCCGGGAGACCAACCCCGGCGTCCTCGAACTCGCCGAGCGCACCGAGGCCCCGCACGCCGCCGAGCACGGCTACCGCACGATCGCCGACATCATGCGCTCCCTGAACCCCCTCGAAGGGGAGTTCTACCGCGAGGCGCTCCAGGTCAGCCGGTACACGCGCGAGATGTTCTGCCTGATGGAGGGCCGCCATGTGCACCCCTCCACGCTCTACCCGGGCGGCGTCGGCACGGTCGCCTCCGTGCAGCTCTTCACCGACTACACGAGCCGTCTGATGCGGTACGTCGAGTTCATGAAGCGCGTCGTCCCCCTGCACGACGACCTGTTCGACTTCTTCTACGAGGCCCTGCCCGGCTACGAGGAGGTCGGCCGCCGCCGCGTCCTGCTCGGCTGCTGGGGCGCCCTCAACGACCCCGAGTACTGCGACTTCACCTACGCCAACATGACCGACTGGGGCCGGCGGATGTTCGTCACGCCCGGTGTCATCGTCGACGGCAAGCTCGTCACCAACGACCTCACCGAGATCAACCTAGGCATCCGCATCCTGCTGGGCAGCTCCTACTACGACGACTGGGAGGGCCAGGAGCAGTTCGTCACCCACGACCCGCTCGGCAACCCCGTCGACCCGCGCCACCCGTGGAACCAGCACACCATCCCCGCCCCGCAGAAGCGGAACTTCGACGACAAGTACAGCTGGGTCATGTCCCCGCGCTGGTTCGACGGCAAGGACCACCTCGCGCTGGACACCGGCGGCGGCCCCATCGCCCGCCTGTGGTCCACCGCCCTGTCCGGGCTCGTCGACATCGGGTACGTCAAGGCCACCGGCCACAGCGTGGTCATCAACCTGCCGCGCACCATGACCAAGCCGGAGACCACCTTCGAGTGGAAGATCCCGAAGTGGTCCAACGCGCTGGAGCGCAACCGCGCCCGCACCTACTTCCAGGCGTACGCCGCCGCCGTCGCCCTGCACTGCGCCGAGAAGGGCCTGGCGGAGGTCCGCGCCGGACGCACCCAGACCTGGGAGAAGTTCGAGGTCCCGGACGAGGGGCTCGGCGTCGGCTTCACCGAGGCGGTCCGCGGCGTCCTCTCCCACCACATGGTGATCCGCGACGGCAAGATCGCCAACTACCACCCGTACCCGCCCACCCCGTGGAACGCCAGCGTCCGGGACTCCTACGGCACGCCCGGCCCCTACGAGGACGCCGTGCAGAACACCCCGATCTTCGAGGAGAACACCCCGGAGAACTTCAAGGGCATCGACATCATGCGCGCCGTCCGCAGCTTCGACCCCTGTCTGCCCTGCGGCGTCCACATGTACGTCGGCGGCGGCAAGACCGTGAAGTCCATGCACGTGCCCACCGGCCTGAGCGGACTCGGCGGATGAGCGCGAGCACATCGGCGGCGGCCCGGCCGGCGAACGCCGAGCAGACCGGGCGCCGGATCGAGGAGGTCCTGGACCGGCTGGCCGCGAGCGGCGACCCGGCCGCGGCGGCCGCCGCCGAGGAACTCGTCCGGTCCCTCATGGACTTCTACGGCTCCGGCCTCGCCCGCGTCCTCCAACTGCTGTCCGCCGCGCCCGGGGGCATTCCGGGAACGCTGCTCGGCGACGAACTGGTCGCGAGCCTGCTCGTCCTGCACGACCTGCACCCCGAGGACCGCGACGCCCGGATCGCCCGGGCCCTCGACAGCGTGCGCGAACACGGCCTGGAGGCCGTGGACTTCGACACGGCGAGCGGCGCCCTGCGGCTGCGCTCACGGGCCGCCGGCGGCTGCGGATGCGGCTCCGGAGCGGACGCCCAGGAGGCCGCGCGGGCCGCCCTCGCCTGCTTCGCGCCGGAGGTCACGGAGGTAGTCGTGGAATCGGCGCCCGCGCTGCTCCAGATCGGTTCCGGTCCGGTGGGGAGCCGATGAACGCGCTGGGCCTGCGCAGATTCCTCGTCGACCGCCCGCCGCGACCCGAACGGTGCGAACTGTGCGCGGCGGCGGTGCCGGACGACCACCGCCACCTCGTCGACACCGAGAAACGCGCCCTCGCCTGCGCCTGCACCGCCTGCGCGCTGCTGATGGAGGCGCCCGGCGCCGCCGCGGGCCGCTTCCGCGCGGTCCCGAACCGGTATCTGACCGACCCGTCCCACCGCCTCGACGACGGTGCGTGGGACGCCCTCCAGATCCCGGTCGGCGTCGCCTTCTTCTTCCGCAACGCCGCCCTCGACCGGCTGGTCGCCCTCTACCCGAGTCCGGCCGGCGCCACCGAGAGCGAACTCGAACCGGCCACCTGGACCGAGGTCCTCGGCGGCAGCCGGCTCGCAGAGCTCCTCGAACCGGATGTCGAGGCCCTGCTCCTGCGTCGCGCCGAGGGCCGGATCGAGTGCCATCTCGTCCCGATCGACATCTGCTACGAACTCGTCGGCCGCATGCGGCTGTTGTGGCAGGGCTTCGACGGCGGGGCCGAGGCCCGGGCCGCGCTGGACGCCTTCTTCGACGACGTCCGGCGGCAGGCCCGACCGGTGGAGGAGGCGGTCCGGCCGTGACCGAGTTCTCCTTCGCCTGCACCGGGGTCCGCGCCGACCGGTACGCGGCCGGCCCGACCCTTGTCTTCCGGCTGCGTGTCACGGCCTCCGGGAACGCCCCCGTGCACGCCCTCGCGCTGCGCTGCCAGTTCCGGATCGAACCCGCCCGTCGCGGTTACGCGCCCGCCGAGGCCGACGGCCTCAGCGACCTGTTCGGCGAACGCTCCCGCTGGGGCAGCACACTCCAGCCGGTGCAGTTCGCGCAGGTGTCGGTGATGGTCCCCAGCTTCACCGGAGAGACCGACGCCGACCTCGTCGTCCCCTGCACCTACGACATGGACATCGCCGCGACCCGTTACCTCACCGCCCTCACCGACGGCGAGGTCCCGCTGCTGATGCTCTTCTCCGGCACGGCGTTCACCGGAACCGGCGGCTTCCAGGTCGAGCCCGTCCCATGGGACCGGGAGGCGACCTTCCGGATGCCGGTCACCGTCTGGCGGGAGATGCTCGAACAGCACTTCCCCGGCTGCGGCTGGATCCGACTCCCGAGCGACACCATGGACGCCCTCCTCGCCTACCGCTCCCGGCACGCGCTGCCCTCCTGGGAGGCGACGCTGAAGGTGCTGCTGGACAACGCCGACCCGTCCGTGCGCGACCCGTTCCGTGCGCTCACCGGAAGGACCGACCCGTGACCGTGACCGCGTTCGCCCCCGAGACGGAGGAGCGGTTCGCCCTCGCCCGGCAGGTGGCCGACGCCGTGCTCTTCGAGGGCTACGTGCTCTACCCGTACCGTGCCTCGGCGGCCAAGAACCGGCTGCGTTGGCAGTTCGGGGTGCTCGTGCCGCCCGGCTGGGGCGCCGAGTGCGAGGAGCACGACTTCCAGTACACCGAGTGCCTGATGGAACCGAAGGCGGGCGCGACCCTCGCGGTCGAGGCACGCTTCCTGCACGCCCGGCGGCGCACCGTGCAGCGGATCCGCGCGGACGGCGACTACGAGACGGTCCCCGAACTCCACCTCGACGACCGGGTGTTGGTGCCCTGGGACGAGGGCGGCGAGGAGCGCGTCGAGGTCGTGGCCCAGGTGGCGGACCTCCTCGGCGATGGCGTCACGCACCCCTTCCGACGACCCGCCCGGGAGGACGCCCAACCGGTCCTGGACGCCGCCGGCCGCACCGTCGGCCGACTGCTGCGGCGGTGCGAGGAGATCAGCGGGCGGATCAGGCTGTCCGCCCGCGAACTCGACGGCCCCTACCGGACCCTGCGGCTGACCGCGGTCCTGGAGAACACCAGCGACTGGACGGCTCCCGAGGGACGCGGCGCCGACCGGGACGCGGCGCTGCCGCACTCCCTGGTGTCCGCGCACCTCCTCATGGCGCTCAGCGCCGGATCCTTCCTGTCGATGACCGATCCCCCCGAGTGGGCGAAGGGCGCCGCCGCCGCGTGCCGCAACCTGCACACCTGGCCCGTGCTCGCGGGCGAACCCGGCCGCGCCGACCTCGTGCTCTCCTCGCCGATCATCCTGGAGGACCACCCGGCCATCGCCCCCGAGAGCCCGGGCGCGCTCTACGACGCCACCGAGATCGACGAGATCCTCGCGCTGCGCACCGCCGCCCTCACCGACGAGGAGAAGCGCGAGGCCCGGGGCACCGACGAGCGGGCCGCCGCGGTGATCGACCTCGCGGACTCGATGCCGCCGGAGGTCCTGGAACGCCTGCACGGCGCGGTGCGGAGCCTGCGGGAGGTCACCGGGGAGACCGGGGAGACGACGCCCGGCTTCCCCGACGAGCACGGGGTACAGCGCCCCGACACCCCCTGGTGGGACCCGGCGAGCGACGCGGGCTTCGACCCCGACCAGGACACGGTCGTGGTGGACGGCCGGCCGGTGGGCAAGGGCAGCCGCGTCGAGCTGCGGCCCGGTCTGCGCCACACCGACGCGCAGGACCTGTTCCTCCAGGGGCGCGCCGCGACCGTCGAGGCGGTGCTGCACGACGTCGACGGCACGGTGCACCTGGCGGTCACCGTCGAGGGCGACCCGGGCGCCGACATCCGCCGCGAACAGGGCCGCTACCTCTACTTCCAGCCGGACGAGATCCTCCCCCTGGAGGACCGGCCATGACCCGGACCCTCGTGGCCGGCATCGGCAACATCTTCCTCGGCGACGACGGCTTCGGCGTCGAGACCGCCCGCCGGCTGACCGAACGGCAGCTGACCGAGGCGGGACTGCCGCCGCACGTCGAGGTCGTGGACATCGGCGTGCGCGGGGTGCACCTCGCCTACCAGCTCCTGGACGGCTACGACACCCTCGTCCTCGTGGACGCCACCGCACGCGGCGAGACCCCCGGCACCCTGTACCTGATCGAGCACGACGGCCCCGGCGACACCGCCGAAGGCGCCGCACCCGCGATCGACGGCCACCGCATGACCCCCGACGCCGTCCTGGCGCTGCTGGACACCCTCTGCGCCGGGACCGGCGGCGAGCCGCCGCGGCGCGTCCTGATCGTCGGCTGCGAGCCGGCCTCGGTGGCGGAGGGCATCGGCCTCAGCGCCCCGGTGTCGGACGCCGTGCCCGAGGCCGTGCGGCTGATCGAAGAGCTGCTGCGGGACGGCGCAGCGCCGCCCGTGGCGCAGGCCTCCACCGATGGGGCCTCGACCTGAGGAGAGACGGATGAAGAAGATCATCGCTGGTGGGGCGGCCCTGGTCGTGGCCGTCGTGGTCGTCGAGGTGCTCCCCGACGTCCGGCGCTATCTGCGGATCCGACGGATGTGAACCAGGGGTCGGGTGGGGCGAACGGCGTACCCACCCGACCGGTCACGGCGTGCCTGGCCGCCGGATCCGGACCTCGCACCTGTAATGAAGTCGGTTCCGGGAGGACGGAGAGACCGACCCATGCACGAGATGTCCGTGGCGCTCGCCGTGATCGACCAGGTGGAGGCGGCCGCCGCCGAGGCCGAAGACGTCACGGCCGTGCGCTCGGTCCGGCTCCAGGTGGGCGAACTGGCCGGCGTCGTACCCGACTCGCTCGCCTTCTGCTTCGAGCTGGCCTGTGCCGGAACCCTGCTGGAAGGCGCCGAACTGGTCACCGAAGCGGTGCCCGGACGGGCCCGCTGCACGTCCTGCGCGCACGGCTGGGCCGTCGGCATGCCGCCCCGGCTGACCTGTCCCGCATGCGGCGGGACGCAGACCGATCTGCTCGCGGGCCGGGAACTGCAGATCGTCGAGGTGCGCTGGGACGAAGACGGCGAGCCGACGCCGGCGCGCCCGCCCACCCGCGAACCGATCTCCGAGGAGTGCTGAACCATGTGTCGTGCCGTCGACCTCCGGCAGGCCGTACTCGCGAAGAACGACGCCGGCGCCGAGGCGCTGCGCGGCAGCCTCGCGGCCCGCGGCACCACGATCGTCAACCTGCTGTCCAGCCCCGGCAGCGGCAAGACCGCGCTGCTCGAACGCGAACTGCTGCTGGCCCGGGAACGCTCCCTGCCGGTCGCGGCGCTGACCGCCGACCTCGCCACCGAGAACGACGCGGCGCGGCTGGCCCGTTCCGGGGTCCCGGTCAAACAGGTCCTCACCGACGGACTGTGCCATCTGGAGGCCGGCATGCTCGCCGGGCACCTGGTGGGCTGGCTGCCCGACGACACCCGGCTGCTGTTCGTGGAGAACGTCGGAAACCTGGTCTGCCCGGCCTCCTACGACCTGGGGGAGACCCTCCGGGTCGTCCTCGCCTCCGTGACCGAGGGTGAGGACAAGCCGCTCAAGTACCCCACCGCCTTCGGTCTCGCCCACCTGGTGGTGATCACCAAGACCGACATCGCCGAGGCCGTCGAGTTCGACGAGCACGCGTTCCGCGCGAACGTGGAGCAGGTCAACCCTGGGGTGGAGATCGTCCGCACCTCGGCACGCCGGGGGCAGGGGGTCGGCGCGGTCCTCGACCGGGCGCTCGCGGCGGCCTCGGGAGCACCCGTCCACCAGCCGGTCATGGCCCGTGCGCCGCACCCGCACCCGCACCCGCACCCGCACGCGCATCCGCAGGCGGTCGGCGGCGATCTGGCCGACGTCCCCTCGTGAGCACCCCGTCGCTGCGTCGGCGGGTCGTCGTCCGGGGCGTGGTGCAGGGCGTGGGATTCCGGCCCTACCTGTACGGCCTCGCCACCGAACTCGCCCTGGTCGGGCATGTGACCAACACCCCGGAGGGCGTCGTCGCCGAGGTGGAGGGAAGTTTCGCGGCCGTGGCCCAGTTCTGCGACCGGATCGCGGTGCAGGCGCCCCCGCTGGCCCGGGTGGAGTCCGTCCACCACCAGGAAGTGGCCGCGGCGGGAGGCGACGCGTTCACCATCCTCGCCTCGCGCGGCGACGGCCCGGCCCGCACGCTCGTCTCCCCGGACACGGCCACCTGCGCCGACTGCCTCGCCGAGCTGGCCGACCCGGCCGACCGGCGGTACCGGCACCCCTTCGTCAACTGCACGCACTGCGGCCCCCGCTTCACCATCGTCACCGGCGTCCCCTACGACCGGGCCGCCACCACCATGGCGGGCTTCGCGATGTGCGCCGAGTGCGCCCGCGAGTACGACGATCCGGCCGACCGGCGCTTCCACGCACAGCCGGTCGCCTGTCCTGAGTGCGGGCCGAGGGTGCGGCTGGTCGGCGCGGGGGCGGACGGTGACCCGGTCGCCGAGGCGCGGGCGCTGCTGGCGCGCGGTGCGATCCTCGCCGTGAAGGGGCTGGGCGGCTACCACCTGGCCTGCGACGCCTCGGACGACGACGCCGTCTCCCGGCTCCGGCTCAGGAAGGCGCGCGGGAACAAGCCGTTCGCGGTCATGGCCAGGAGCGTGGACGACGTCGAGCACCTGGTGCGCCTCGGCCCCGAGGAACGGCGGCTGCTCGAGGACGCCGCCCGGCCCGTCGTGCTGCTGCGCCGACGCGCGTCGAAGGTGGCCGCGGCCGTCGCGCCCGGCAGTCCCGACCTCGGCGTGATGCTGCCCTACACGCCCCTGCACCACCTGTTGCTCGGCCTGCCCGGCGACCCGGACGGCCCTCGGCTGCTGGTCATGACCAGCGGGAACGTCTCCGGGGAGCCGATCGTCATCGACGACGCCGAGGCGCTGGAGCGGCTCGCGCACCTGGCCGACGCCTGGCTCGTGCACGACCGGCCGATCCATGTCCCCTGCGACGACTCCGTGGTCCGCGTGTGCGACGGGGAGCCGCTGGTGATCCGCCGTTCCCGCGGCTATGCACCGCTGCCGGTCACGCTGCCGCTGCCCGTCCGGCCGGCCCTCGCGGTCGGCGGCGACCTCAAGAACGCCTTCTGCCTCGGGGCGGACCGCCGGGCGTGGCTCTCGGCGCACATCGGCGACATGGACGACCTCGGCACCCAGGTCGCCTTCGAACGCGCGGTGGCGCAGCTGGAGTCCATCACCGGGGTGCGGCCCGAGGCCCTGGCGGCCGACCGGCATCCCGGATACCGCTCCGCACAGTGGGCCGACCGGAACGCGGCCGGCCGGCCCGTCGTACGCGTCCAGCACCATCACGCCCACATCGCCGCTGCCATGGCCGAACACGGGCTGGACGGCGGCCGGCAGGTGATCGGCGTCGCCTTCGACGGCACCGGTCACGGTGACGACGGGGCCGTGTGGGGCGGCGAGTTCCTGCTGGCGGACTACGACGGCTGCACGCGGTTCGGGCATCTCGCCTACGTCCCGCTGCCCGGCGGCGACGCGGCGGTGCGCCGGCCGTACCGCATGGCGCTCGCGCATCTGCGGGCGGCCGGCCTCGACCGGTCGGCCGACCTCGCCTGCACGGCCGTCTGCCCGCCCGACGAACTGCGCGTCCTGGAACGGCAGTTGGAGCGCGAGCTGAACTGCGTCCCCACCTCCAGCATGGGCCGGCTCTTCGACGCCGTGTCCTCGCTCACGGGAGTGTGCCACCGGTCCGGATACGAGGCGCAGGCCGCCGTCGAGCTGGAGAACGCCGCACTGGGCGCACCCGCCGGGGACACGACGGCGTATGTCTTCGGCCTGCGCTCGCACGGGGACGGCCCCCTGGCGGCCGACCCGGCGCCCGTGCTCGCCGCGATCGTCGCCGACCTGCGGGCGGGCGTGCGACCGGCCCTGATCGCGGCCCGGTTCCATCGGGGGGTCGCGGGCCTGGTGCGGCGGGTGTGCGGGCGGGCGCGTGAGCGGCACGGAACGGAGACGGTCGCCCTGACGGGGGGCGTGTTCGCCAACACGCTGCTGTCCTCGGCCTGTGCCGCCCTGCTGCGCGAGGACGGCTTCACGGTCCTGCGGCACCGTCTGGTGCCGCCGGGCGACGGCGGGCTGGCCCTGGGCCAGCTGATAGTGGCCGCCCGTGCCGCTGCCGCCACCGATGCCACCGATGCCACCGACTGACCAAGACGCGCCACAGCGAGGAGAGGCTCATGTGCCTGGCGGTACCCGGCAGAGTGCTGGACATCGAGGAACGGGACGGCACCCGGATGGCCACCGTCGACTTCGGCGGGGTGGTCAAGGAGGTGTGCCTGGAGTACCTGCCGGACCTTCAGGTCGGCGAGTACGCCATCGTCCACGTGGGGTTCGCCCTGCAACGGCTGGACGAGGAGTCGGCGAAGCAGACCCTCGAACTCTTCGCCGAACTCGGCCTGCTCCAGGAGGAGTTCGGCGACCCCTGGGAGACGGCGGGGGCGGAGGCGGGCGCGGGCCCGGTGGAAGAGGTGAGCAACCAGTGAAGTACATCGACGAGTTCCAGGACCCGGACCTGGCGCGCCGGCTCCTGGACGACATCCACGCCACGGTGACCAGGCCGTGGGCGCTGATGGAGGTCTGCGGCGGGCAGACGCACAGCATCATCCGGCACGGCATCGACCAACTCCTCCCGGACCAGGTGGAGTTGATCCACGGGCCCGGCTGTCCCGTGTGTGTGACCCCGCTGGAGGTCATCGACAAGGCCCTGGAGATCGCCTCCCGGCCGGGCGTGATCTTCTGCTCCTTCGGCGACATGCTCCGGGTGCCCGGCACCGGCCGGGACCTGTTCCAGGTCCGCGGCGAGGGCGGCGACGTACGGGTCGTCTACTCGCCGCTCGACGCGCTGCGGATCGCGCAGCAGAACCCGGACCGCGAGGTGGTGTTCTTCGGCATCGGCTTCGAGACGACGGCGCCGCCGAACGCCATGACGGTCCATCAGGCCGACAGGCTCGGCATCCGCAACTTCAGCATGCTGGTGTCCCATGTCCGGGTGCCGCCCGCCATCGAGGCGATCATGTCCTCGCCGAGCTGCCGGGTACAGGGCTTTCTCGCCGCCGGGCATGTGTGCAGCGTCATGGGCATGGCGGAGTATCCGGAGCTCGCCGAGCGCTTCCGGGTGCCGATCGTCGTGACGGGCTTCGAGCCGCTCGACATCCTCGAAGGCGTGCGCCGGACCGTGCGCCAGCTGGAACGCGGCGAGCACACTGTCGACAACGCCTACGCCCGCGCCGTCCGCCCGGAGGGCAACCCGGCGGCGAAGGCCATGCTGGAGGACGTCTTCGAGGTCACCGACCGTGCCTGGCGGGGCATCGGGGTGATCCCGGACAGCGGCTGGCGACTGTCGTCGAAGTACCGCGACCACGACGCCGAGCACCGCTTCTCGGTCGAGGGCATCCGGACCGAGGAACCGGCCGAGTGCCGCGCCGGCGAGGTGCTCCAGGGGCTGCTCAAGCCTCATGAGTGCGCGGCCTTCGGCACGCTGTGCACCCCGCGGACGCCCCTGGGAGCCACCATGGTCTCCAGCGAGGGCGCCTGCGCCGCCTACTACCTCTACCGGCGGCTCGACCTGCCCACCGCGAAGGCCCGGGAGGCGACCCCCGTTGTCTGACACCACCGATCTCCCCGCCCCGGCCACGGCCTCCGCCCCTGCCACGGCTACGGCCCTGGACATCGAGGCGTGGACCTGTCCCGCGCCGCTGCGCGACCGGCCCCGGGTGGTCATGGGCCACGGCGGCGGCGGGGTCCTCTCCGCCGAACTGGTCCAGCAGATCTTCGCCCCCGCCTACGGCGGCGAGGTGCTCTCCCAGCTGGGCGACGCCGCCGCCGTGTCCCTGGGCGGCGCACGGCTGGCGTTCTCCACCGACTCCTTCGTGGTGCGGCCGTTGTTCTTCCCCGGCGGCAGCATCGGCGACCTCGCCGTCAACGGCACGGTCAACGACCTCGCCATGAGCGGCGCCCGCGCGGCCTACCTGTCCTGCGGCTTCATCCTGGAGGAGGGCGTCGAGCTCGACGTGGTCGCCCGGGTCGCGGAGGCCCTGGGCGCGGCGGCGCGCACCGCCGGCGTCGAGGTGGCCACCGGCGACACCAAGGTGGTCGAGGCCGGACACGGCGACGGGATCTTCATCAACACCGCGGGCATCGGGCTCGTCCCCGAAGGCGTCGATCTGCGCCCGCAGCGGGTCGTGCCCGGGGACGTGGTGATCGTCAGCGGCGCCGTCGGCGTCCACGGTGTGGCGATCATGAGCGTCCGCGAGGGCCTGGAGTTCGGGGTGGAGATCGAGAGCGACTGCGCGGCGCTCGGCGGCCTGGTCGACGCCATGCTGGCGGTCACCCCGGATCTGCACGTGCTGCGGGATCCCACCCGGGGCGGCCTGGCGGCTGCCCTCAACGAGATCGCCAAGGCGTCCGGAACAGGGGTCGTCATCCGGGAACGCGCCGTCCCGGTCCCGGCCGCCGTGGCCAACGCCTGCGCCATCCTGGGCCTGGACCCCCTGTACGTGGCCAACGAGGGCAAGCTGGTGGCCTTCGTCCCGCGCGAGCACGCCGAAGCCGTCCTCGCGGCGATGCGGGCCCATCCGCTGGGCGCGGACGCGGCCGTCATCGGTGAGGCGGTCGCGGCGCATCCCGGCATGGTGGTGGCCCGGACCGGGCTGGGCGGCACCCGGGTGGTCGACCTGCCGATCGGGGAGCAACTGCCCCGGATCTGCTGAGAGCGGCCCCGCCCGTGGGCGTAGGGCCCCGCCGCTGCGGCCCGACCCGTCGGCGGGGCCTACCCCGGACGCGGTCCGCACGGCGTCCGGACGGCGGGTCGTGCGGGGCCGCACCGGTCGCGGGCGGCGTCCGCGGCGAGGGCGTCCTCCAGCTGTGCGGTGTCCCCGGACCGGGCAGCCGCCAGGAACGACTGAACGAGACGCCGATGCGCGGCGGCGTCCACCGGCCGCCTGCCGCGATCGGCGGCGAGCCGCTGGTGGGCGCGGGTGTTCAGCTGCCTGGTGTTGGGGACGGTGAGGCGCAGGAGGTCGGAGATCCGGTCGTACGGGTAGCCGAATCCCTCCCGCAAAACGTAGGCTGCCCGTTGACTGGGCGTGAGTCTCTCCATCAGGAGGAGAACCGCTTCCTCGACAGCGTCCTGCTGCTCTACCAGCACTTCTGGGGTCTCATGGATGTCTGTGCGTTCCGGGAGCCAAGGAGTCGCGCAGGACTCCCGGCGTCTCCAGGCGGACTGGACGACATTGATCGCCAGCCGGGCGGTCGTCGTCCTGAGCAGCGCCGACGGATTCAGGACGACCGTTCGGTCGGTGCCCTGCCAGCGCAGCCACGCCTCCTGGACGACGTCCTCGGCCTCGTTCGCGTTCCCGACGATCCGGCCTGCGATCCTGAGCAGCCCCGGTATGTCGCGGACGAACACGGAAGTCGCCCCTTCCAGGTCGCCGACCCTCGGGTCGGGCGTGTGGCCGGACCGCTCGCGCACTTGTCCGGCAGGGGCGATGTACGTGTCCACGACCGGCTCCTTCGTTCGGGGGTCCGCGGCTCGAAGGCTGGTGACAACCAGCCTGACGCCGGGGCGCACCCTCGCGCACCCCGGGAAGGCCGTGGTCGGCTCCGTGGTCGTGCGTGGGCGGGTCCGTGGCCGAACGGGTACCGGTGAGGAGGAGGCTGCGATGACGGGCCGTGGTCCACGAGTCGGCTTCCTCGGGCGGCAGGACGAGTGCCGGACCCTGGACGGCCTCCTGGAAGGCGCCAAGGGCGGACGCAGCGCGGTCCTGGTCCTGCGCGGTGAGGCGGGGATCGGGAAGACCGAACTGTTGAACCGCCTCCAGGAACGCTCCACCGGATGCCGCGTCGTCCGTGCCGGCGGCGTCCAGTCGGAGATGGAGCTGTCCTACGCCGGTCTGCACCAGCTCTGCGCCCCCCTGCTGGCCGGACTCGACCACCTTCCCGAGCCGCAGCGCGACGCACTGCGCACGGCCTTCGGGCTGCGGGCGGGCAACGCGCCCGACCGGTTCCTGGTGGGCCTGGCCACGCTGAGTCTGCTCGCGGACGCCGCCGGGGACCAGCCGTTGGTCTGCCTCGTCGACGACGCCCAGTGGCTGGACCACGTGTCGGCGCAGACCTTGGCGTTCGCCGCCCGCCGACTGCTTGCGGAATCGATCCTGCTCGTCTTCGCCGTCCGCGAGCCCACCGCCGACGAGATCCTCGCCGGTCTCCCCGAGCTGCCGGTGAGAGGGCTGACCGAGAGCGACTCCCGGACCCTGCTCGACCTGGTCGTCGCCGGCCCCCTCGACCAGCGGGTGCGCGACCGCATCATCGCCGAGACGCGCGGCAACCCGCTGGCCCTGCTGGAGCTGCCTCGCGGACTGTCCACGGCGGAGCTGGCCGGCGGCTTCGGGCACCCCGACGCGCAACCGCTGGCGGGCCAGATCGAGCAGGGCTTCCTGCGCCGCGTCCAGTCGCTCCCGGCCGGGACGCGACGCCTGCTGCTGACCGCCGCCGCCGAGCCGATCGGCGACGTGCCGCTGCTGCGGCGGGCGGCCGCACTGCTGGGCATCGACCTGGAGGCGGCAGCGGTGGACGCCGAGGCGTCCGGGCTGATGACACTCGGCACCTGGGTGCGCTTCCGGCACCCGCTGGTGCGCTCGGCGGCCTACCGCGCGGCGGACCTGTACGACCGTCGCGAGGTGCACCGAGCCCTGGCGGACGCGACCGACGCCGAGCTCGACCCCGATCGTCGGGCCTGGCATCTGGCCCGCGCGACCGCGGGACCCGACGAGAGCGTGGCCGCCGAGCTGGAGCGCTCGGCCGGCCGGGCCCAGGCGCGCGGCGGAGTCGCCGCGGCGGCGGCCTTCCTCGACCGGGCCGCCGAGCTGACCCCCGACCCCGTACGGCGGGGCACCAGACAGTTGGCGGCGGCACAGGCCAAGTACCAGGCCGGCGCGTTCGACGCCGCGCGAGAGCTCGCGGACGCGGCGGAGCTGAGCGCCCTGGACGAACTGGAGGCCGCACAGTCCGAACTGCTGCGCGGCCGGATCATGTCCGCGTCCCGGAGCGCCGGCGCGGGCATCCCGCTGATGCTGGAAGCGGCCAAGCGGCTCTGGCCGCTCGACGCCCGTATCGCCCGGGAGACCTACCGGGACGCGATCTATGCGGCGCTCACCGCCGGCCGGCTGCCGAACGGCGGGGTCCTCGAAGTGGCCCAGGCCGTGCTGAGCGCACCGACGCCGGTCGCACCGACACGCGACGATCTGCTGCTGGACGGCGTCGCCAGGATGATCACGGAGGGCTACGCCGTCGGCGCGCCGCTGGTGCTCCGGACGCTGAACGAGTTCCGCACCGACGACGTCTCGCGGGCGGAGGGGCTCGGCTGGCTCCCGCTGGTCTGCCGGATGGCCCACAGCACCTGGGACTTCGACACCTGGTCCGTGCTCTCGGCACGGCTGGTCGACATGGCACGTGAGACGGGCGCCCTGTCCGTGCTGCCGTCGGCGCTCCTGCTGCGGCTGTCGAATCGCGTCTTCGCCGGCGATCTGGCGGGCGCCGACTCCCTCGTCGTGGAGGCGTCCGCGATCGGCGAGGCCACCGGCAGCAGCTTCTTCGCGCACTACAGCGCACTGGTCGTCGAGCCGTGGAAGGGCCGGGAGCCCGCGACCCGCCAGGCGATCGACGCCATCACCCAGGACCTCCTGCTGCGCGGGGACGGCAAGGTGATCACTGCCACCCAATGGGCGGCGGCGGTGCTCTACAACGGCCTGGGCCGCTACGAAGAGGCCTTCGCGGCCGCCCGGCGCGGCTGCGAGAACCCCCAGGAACTCGGCCTGTCGATCCAGTCCACGGCAGAGCTCGTCGAGGCCGCGGCACGGCTCGGCAGACCGGCCGACGCCGCCGAGGCGGTCCGCAGGATCAGCGACATGGCACAGGCCGGCGGCACGGACTGGGCCCTGGGCGCCTCGGCCGTCGCCCGTGCCCTGGTGAGCGAGGGAAAGGCCGCCGACGCCCTCTACCGTGAGGCGGTCGAGCGGCTCGGCGCCACCCAGGTGCGGATGGACACCGCCCGCGCCCGACTCCTCTACGGCGAATGGCTGCGCCGCGAGAACCGCCGCGCCGACGCGCGGGCCCAACTGGGCGCCGCCCACGAGATGCTCGGCCACATGGGGGCGGAAGGCTTCGCGGAACGGGCGCGACGCGAGCTCCAGGCCACGGGGGCGAAGGTCCGCGGACGTCGTACCGCCGCGACGCAGGCCGCCCTCACCCCGCAGGAGGCGCAGATCGCCCGGCTCGCCGGCGAGGGGCTCACCAACCCCGAGATCGGCGCCCAGCTGTTCATCAGCCCCCACACGGTCGAGTGGCACCTGCGCAAGGTGTTCTCGAAACTCGGCATCACCTCCCGCAAGGAGATCGGGACCCTGCGGGAGGAGGGCGGGGCGTCGTGCGCGTAGCCGTCCGCCGGTCTCGCCCGATCAGTAGGTGACGGGTAGCGCCAGCAGGCCGCGGGCGCGCATCGCCGGTCGGCGGCGCAGTTCGTCCGGGGGGACGGCGAGGGACAGCCGGGGGAACCGGTCGAGGAGGGCGGCGAGGGCGATCTCGGTCTCCAGCCGGGCCAAGGGCGCGCCCAGGCAGTAGTGGATGCCGTGACCGAGGGCGAGGTGGCCGGTCGCGTCGCGGCCGAGGTCGAGCCGGTCGGGATCGGTGAAGCGGGCCGGGTCGCGGTGGGCGGCGGCGAGGCCGAGCAGGACGGTCTCGCCCGCGGGGACGGTGACACCGCCGATGGTGAGGTCCTCGGTGGGAAAGCGTCGGATGGCGAGCGGCGCCGGGCCGTCGTAGCGGGCCAGCTCCTCGACGGCGGACCCCAGCCGGCCGGGGTCCGCGCGCAGGGCGGCCAGCTGGTCGGGGTGGCCGAGGAGCGCCACGGTGGCGTTTCCGATGAGGTGGACCGTGTTCTCGTAGCCGGCGAAGAGGATGAGGAAGGCGAGGGACATCAGCTCGTCCTCGCTCAGCCGGTCCTCCCCGTCCGCCTTGCCGTCCGCCTCCCCGTCCGCCTCGCCGTTCTCCTCGTCGCGCACCGCGATCAGGGCGGACAGCAGGTCGTCGGCCGGGTTGCTCCGCTTGTCGGCGATGAGCCGGGTGAAGAACGCCAGCATGCTGCCCACGGCCTGCTTCGTCCGGGACGGCTCCGCCGGGTCGGGGGCGACCAGCGCGTCGGTCCAGGACCGGAAGTCCCGCCGGTCGTGCGGGGGCACGCCCAGCAGATCGCAGATCACGGCGATGGGCAGGGGCGCGGCGTACGAGGCGATCAGGTCGGCGTGGCCGAGCGGTTCGATCGCGTCGAGCAGCGCGTCGGCGGTCTCCCTGATGGGTGCGCGCAGGGCGGCGACGCGGCGTGGGGTGAACGCCTGGGACACCAGACGCCGGATCCGGGTGTGGTCCGGCGGGTCCATGTTCAGCAGGTTCGCGTCCAGCGCCGGCGGCAGCGCGAGCCCGCGGTAGCCGCCCGGCTTGGCGTTGCGTTTGTCGAGCGAGAGCCGGGGGTCGGCGAGGGCCCGGCGCACGTCGTCGTACCGGGTGACCAGCCAGGCCGGCAGCCCGTCCGTTCCGGTGATGCGGTGGACGGGGCCCGCCTCGCGGAGTCGGGCGTACGCCGGGTACGGGTCCGCGATGAGCTCGTCGTGCTCAACCAGGGGCGGCTGACCGGGTGTTGTGGTGACCATGGCTCCAGCCTAGGGACCTTCGTCGAGGTCCGCGGCGTCGAGGAACATGGACTCCAGTGCTTCGGGCGACCGATCGCCCAGGCCGTCCGGGCCGCCCGGGCCGTTGGGGCAGACGAGCGGCTGTTCGGTCCAGATGCACTTTCCCGTCGGGGTGTAGCGCGCGCCCCACCGTTCGGAGAGCGCCGTGATCAGCTGGAGTCCGCGGCCTCCCTCGTCGGTCTCCGCGGCGCGCCGGATCCGGGGCATCGTCTGACTGCCGTCGAACACCTCGCAGATCAACTCGGCCCCGTACAGCAGCCGCAGCCGCACCGGGCCCCTGGCGTGCCGGACGACGTTGCCCACGAGCTCGCTGACCAGGAGCTCCGTCGTGGGGGCGAGGTCGTCCAGGTCCCAGACGGCGAGTTGCTCGCGGACGTGACGGCGGGCCCGGCCGGCCGCTATCGGCTCGTCGGGCAGCGGCCAGGAGGCCATCCGGTCGGGAGACAGGGAGTGCAGCCGGGCGACGAGGAACGCCGCGTCGTCGGCCGCCTGCTGTTGGGTGGGCAGCAGACCTGCCGTCAGGGTGTCGCAGAGGCGTTCCAGATCCGCCTCGGTGCTGACGGCGCCGCCCGCGTGCGCCGTGCTCAGCATCCGGGCCAGCTCCGCCATGCCCTCGTCGATCTCCCGCTTCGCCGACTCGACCAGGCCGTCGGTGTAGAGCACGAGCAGACTGCCCTCGGGCACCTCCAACTCGACGGTCTCGAACGGCGGTTCGGCCGCGCCGAGGGGCGGATCGGCGTCCGTCTTCGGGAAGTGCACCGTGCCGTCGGGATGGACCAGCGCGGGCGGTGGATGCCCGGCGCGGGCGATCGAGCAGACCCGGGTCGTGGAGTCGTAGAGCGCGTACAGGCAGGTGGCGTACGACGCCTCGCCCATGCCGCCGACGATGTCGTTGAGGTGCCCCATGATCTCGTCGGGGGGCAGTTCGAGGTCGGCCAGGGTGTGCACGGCGGTGCGCAGCCGGCCCATGGTGGCCGCCTCCGGCAGACCATGGCCCATGACGTCGCCGACGACGAGCGCGACCTGCCCGCCGGAGAGCGGGATGATGTCGTACCAGTCGCCGCCCACGTCCGCGCCCTGCCCGGCCGGGAGGTAGCGGGCGGCGGCCGTGCACGCGGGCAGGACGGGCAGTTCCTGGGGCAGCAGACTGCGCTGGAGCTCGCGGGACCGGGTGTGCTCGGCGTCGTAGAGCCGGGCCCGCTCCAGGGACTGTGCGACTAGGGCGCTGATCGTGGTCAGCAGGGCACGTTCCTCGTCGGTGAGCAGCCGCGGCCGGTCGAACGCCACGACGCACACCCCGAACGTGCGGCCGGACGCGGTGAGGGGCAGGAACGCCCACGCCTGCTTCCCGGCTCGCTGCGGCAGGCCGGTCAGCTGCGGTGCGCGTGCGGTCAGCTCCTGGGGCGAGGCCAGGAACAGCGGGGCGCCGGAGGCGATGACCTCCCAGGCGGGGTCGCCGGGCGTCCGGGTGCGGTAGTTGATGCGTTCAAGGAAGTCGTCCGGGTAGCCGACGGCTCCGACGTAGTGCAGCCGCTCGTCCTCGATGACCTGCACCAGGAGCCCGGTGGCGGCGAACGGCGGCAGCACCCGCCGGGCGACCGCGGCGACCACGTCCTTCGAGGTCGACGCCTTGGCGAGCTCCGTCGTCAGTTCCGCGATCCGGACCGCGCGCTCGGCCGCGGCCCGTTCGGCGGTCCGCTGCTCCTTCTCCAGGCGCCGTTTCTCGGTGACGTCGGTGAAGTAGAGGGTGCGTCCGTCGGGGCCGGGCACCAGCCGCAGATGGAACCGCCGCCCGGAGTCAGGCATGTCCACATCGAAACCGGCCGGCTTCTCGCTGGCCGCGGCCTCCCGGCACCGGTGCTCCAGGTCGGGAGCCTCCCGCACGGAGGGCAGGTCCCACAGGAGACGCCCGAACAACTCCTCCTCCGAGAGGCCCAGCAGGCGTTCCGCCTCCAGGTTGGCGAAGGTGATGCGCCAGGCGTCGTCCACCGCCAGGAAGCCGTCGCTCATGTGCCGCAGGGCCCGGCCGAGCGCGTCCCGGGCGGTGCGGGACTCGTTGCTCTCCCAGCCCACGCCGACCATCCGCAGGGGTTCGCCCTGCTCGTCGTAGGTCGCCCGGCCACGGGCCTGCGTCCAGCCGTAGGTGCCGTCGAGGCGGCGGACCCGGTACTCGGCCTCGTAGACGGTATGGCCGAGGATCGCGCGCTGGGCCGCCGCGAGCGTGGGCGCCAGGTCGTCGGGGTGGACGATGCGCATCCAGTTCTCGATCTTGCCGGTGAAGTCGGCGGGCAGCGTGCCGTACAGCTCCAGCGCCGCCTCGTCCCAGATCAGGTCGCCGCTGCGGACGTCCCAGTCCCATGAGCCGACCTGGACCTCCTTGAGGGCCTGGCGCAGATGCTCGGCGCTCGGCTCCGGCTGCCCGGGCCCGGAGGGCGGGGGCGCCTGGGACATCCGGTCCTCGGTCCAGTCGACGACGGCCCGCAGGAAGTCCCAGTGCTCCGGCTCGGGTTCGCCGCGCTCGCCGGCCAGGACGGTCAGCGCGCCGACACTGCGCTTCCCGCTGAACACCGGCAGGGAGGCCAGTCCGGTGCCGGGCCAGGGCACCTCCGCCGTCGCCCCGACGGGACCGGCGCCGCCGCCGGGGCCTTCGGAGCGCCGTGGCACCCACACGCCGGTGCCCTGCTGGAGGGCGCGCGCCGGGGCGAGCGGTCCCTCCTGGTCGACGATCTCCCAGGGGCGGGTGAGGGCGGGCGGCAGACCGACGGCGGACACCAGACGCAGGGCGGACATCGGACCGCGCAGATGCATGGTTCCGCCCAGCGCGTCCAGCTCGCTCACCGCGTGCTGGAGTGCCAGCCGGAAGACCTCGCTCTCGGTGACACCGGGGGCAACCGTGCCGAGCAGAGCGAGTCGTGCATTCATGGGGGGAAACCTATCGTTCCCGGTCGGTTCCGAAACCTGTTTCACAGATTCCACCTGCGGTCCCCGGAGCCGCCCTGTACGACAACACCCGTGACCCCGAAGGCAGTTGTCGACAGGTGCGCCGCGTAGCGTGCCGCCGCACGGGTTACGCTCCGATCATGGACATCGGAGTCTTCATCCCCATCGGCAACAACGGCTGGCTCATCTCCAAGAGCTCTCCGCAGTACCTGCCGACCTTCGAGCTGAACAAGGCCGTCGTGCAGAAGGCCGAGGAGCACGGACTCGACTTCGCCCTGTCGATGATCAAACTCAAGGGCTTCGGCGGCGAGACCGAGTTCTGGGACCACTGCCTCGAGTCGTTCACGCTGATGGCGGGCCTGGCCGCGGTCACCGAGCGGATCAAGCTGTACGCCTCCACCCCGATCCTCGCGCTGCCGCCGGCCATCGTCGCGCGCATGGCGACCACCGTCGACTCCATCGCCCCCGGACGGTTCGGCGTCAACATCGTCACCGGCTGGGCTCCCGGCGAGTACGCGCAGATGGGCCTGTGGCCCGGGGACGAGCACTTCGGCAACCGCTACGCCCGGGCCGTCGAGTACGTCACCGTGCTGAAGGAGCTGTGGAGCGACGGCGTCAGCACCTTCAAGGGCGACTTCTACGAGATGGACGACTGTGTGCTGTCCCCGCGGCCGGCGAACGGGCACATCGACATCGTCGCCGCCGGGCAGAGCGGCACCGGGATGAGGTTCGCCGCCGAGCACGCCGACTACAACTTCATCCTGGGCAGCGGGGTCAACACCCCGCTCGCGTTCGCGGACACCACGGCCACGCTCATGGACGCCGTGCGGGAGACCGGCCGTGACGTCGGGGCGCTGTCGCTGTTCATGGTCATCGCGGACGAGACCGACGAAGCCGCCCGGGCGAAGTGGCAGGACTACCACGACAACGCCGACCGCGCGGCGCTGGCCTACATGGCGGGGGAGTCGGCCACGGACACGACCGCGGACGACTCCTCCACCGCCCGGACCATCGTGCTGCCCGAGGGCGCCGTGAACTTCAACATGGGCACGCTCGTCGGCTCGTACGAGACCGTCGCGGGGATGCTCGACGAGATCGCCGGGGTGCCCGGGACCAAGGGGATCATGCTGGTCTTCGACGACTTCCTCGAAGGACTCGAGAACTTCGGCACACGGATCCAGCCCCTGATGAGGTCCCGGGCGAGCGGCGAGCCGGGTCAGCGGTAGCAGGTGGTGACGCCCGGCCGCCACGGACAGGCGAGGGCCGCGAAACCGCCGTTGGCCACGACGTCGACGCTCAGCGTGTCGCCGCCGCGCAGGACCTGACGGTCCTGGACGAGCCCGTCGGCGCCGTCCCGGATCGTCTCGACCAGCCACCGCCCGGGCGCCAGGGACAGCGGCACCTGCGCGGTGCGGGCCGCGCCGGCGTACACCCCGCCCAGGAACCAGCGGTCACCGCTGCGGCGGGCGAGCACGGCCTCCTGCCCGGGTTGCCCGGCGAGCAGCCGGGTGTCGTCCCAGGCGGCCGGGACCTGGTCGAAGTAGGCCCGGGCGAGCGGGCGTTCGTCGTACGACCCGGGGGTGCCCGCGAACATCTGCAGGCCCGACTCGTAGGCGACGGAGAGCCCGACCTCGGCCGCGTCGGAGTTGGGACGCAGGCCGACGCGCTGGAAGGCGCCGGGGGTGAAGTCCATGGAACCGATGACGTTACGGGTGAACGGCAGGGTGGTGAGGTGGGCGGCGGTGTTGGTGCGCTTCTCCTCGCCGCCGACCCCCTCCAGGGTCATGACCTGCGGCCAGGTGCGCTGGATGCCCTTGGGGATCGTGGAGCCATGGAAGTCGATCATGAGATGGTGGGCGGCGGTCTCCGGGAGAATGGCGTCGTACCACCGGAGCATCGACTGCGCCTCGGAGTTCATGAAGTCGATCTTGACGCCCTTGACGCCCCATCGCTCCAGCGTGGGCAGCCACTGGGCGCGCTCCTCGGGCGTGTCGAGGTCGCGCTGGTGGATCCAGACGATGATCCCGACGCCCTTGGCGCGCGCGTACTCGACGAGTTCCGGCATCCAGCTGCTCGTCTGCCAGTCCGGGTCGGTGGTGTCCCAGGCGTCGGTCTTGAAGTACCAGCCCGCGTCGACGGCCTCGTAGGGCCAGTTCCGTTCGGCGGCGTAGTCGACGTAGGCCTTCTGCGCGGCCAGGCTCTGCCCGGCCTCGCGGCCGCCGGCGAGCCAGGTCCACAGCACGGTCCCGGGCCGGATCCAGGAGGGATCGGCGATCGCGGAGGCGGGCGCGAGGTCGTCGGTGAAGGTGGACCGGGTGACGGTCGCGAGATCGCCGGTGACCATCGCCCGCCAGGGGGTGGCGAGCCGGCCGTCGGTGCGGACCCGCTCGTCGGCGAGTTGGATCCGGTAGCCGCCGCTGCCCTGGGCGTGGGCGAGCCGGGCGCCGGAGTAGGCGCCGGTGAGGTCGGACTCGGCGAGCAGGGTGTAGCCGCCGGGCGTGGCGAAGAGCGCCTGCTCCGAGTACGCGGCAGTGGGGGCGCTCGCGGCGGTGTACTGGACGAACTGGCCCTCGTTGTCGACCCGGTAGGTGCTGAGCCAAGCGCTCGCGTCCGGCGGCAGGTTGAAGGCGGAGGTCTCGCCGAGCACGTCTCCGTACCCGCCGGGCAGGACGTACCGGTAGGCGACGCCGTCGGCGGAGGCACGGACGACGAGGTCGAGCCGGGCTCCGGCGGCGGAGGCGAACGACAGCCGGGTCTCGTTCATACGGACCTTGCGGTCGAGGCGCTTTCCGGACTTCGCCCGGTAACTCTCCTCGATCCGGCGGTCCTTGCGGTGCAGGAAGCGTAAGTCCTTGGAGAGATCGGCCTGTTCGGTGACGATGCCGACGGGCGACGGCTCGAGGACCGTGCGGCCGTCACGGGACACCGTCAGACTCAGCGAGCCGGTGGTGTCGTCCAGGGATATCTGCGCCCGCGGCGCGTGTGCCGCCGCGGACACGGTCCACGCGCGCTGGTGCGCACCGGAGTCCTGCTCCGCCCTCGCGGGCGCGGTCGTGAGGAGTGTGGCCAGCAGCCCGGCGCAGAGCGCGCCGACCGCCGTCCTGATCGGAACAGCCATGAAAACCCTCCCTGTTGTGCGTCCGTGCGGACGGTCGGCTACGGCAGTCCCCAGGCCGGGCCCGGTTCGCTGACGGCGACCGGCGCGATGACGAGGTCGGGCCGGGAGCCCGAGTGGACGAGCACCTCGCGGCCCTTGGGCAGGTCGATGCCGAGGACGCCGTCGCCCAGGTCGTGGGTGCGGGCCGGGGTGCCGTCGTCCAGCACGGCCGTGATACGGCCGGTGAGCCCGTGCCGCAGCTTGAGAGGCTCGCCCGCCAGGCTCCTGATCCGGATGAACCGGGTCGTCCCCGCCTTGCGGACGGCGCTGACCAGGAACGCCCCCTGGGTGCGGAAGTCGTGCAGCGTGACGTCCGCCCACGCTGCCGGGACGGCCGGGAAGACGCGGAGCACGCCGCCCCAGCTCTGGCAGAACATGTCGTGCAGCGACTGGGAGGCGGACAGCGGCGTCTCGATGACCGGACCGGCCTCGGTGTAGTGGGTGTTGGGGCGGCACGGGTAGCGGGTGGTGGTGTCGAAGAACTTCCGCAGATAGGCGATCGCGGTGTCGCCGTCGCCGGTCATCGCGTACAGCGAGGCGGCCCCGGTGTAGCTGTAGCCCCGGTGGGCGCCGGTCAGCGCATGCCAGTGCTCGACGGACTTCGTGATCAGCTCACGGCTCTCCGGCTGGTCCCAGTTGACCAGGTACAGCGGATAGACCATCAGCAGGTGCGAGTAGTGCCGGTGGGACTGCGCGTACGGGGTGTCGGCGCCGATCATGAAACCGTTGTCGTCGACCGGGTACGGCGTGAGCTTGGCCAGCACCTCCTGCCAGCGCGGGGTCAACTCGTCCTCGATGCCGAGCAGTTCGGCCGACTCGATGAGCGTCTGGCAGCCCCACCGGATGAGGGCCAGGTCGTAGTTGGTGTCCTGCGGCGGCACGACCGGGTACTCGGGGGAGAGCGTGCTGGGCAGATGCAGCCTGCCGTCGCTGCCCGGGGTGAGGAAGTGCAGGTAGTAGTTGATCGTCCGGCGCAGCACCGGGTAGACCGTGTCGCGCAGCAGGGCCCGGTCCATGGAGTGCCGGTAGGACAGCCACACGTTGTGCAGCGCCCAGGCGAGGTCGCCGGTCTCGGCGCCGGTGCCGGGCCGGCCGACGCCCCGGTTGGCGAACATGTCGGAGCTGCGGCCCACCCCCGAGCTGTCCGCGCGGTAGGCGGCGGGCACGTTGGCGATGAGCTGTTCCTGGTTCTGCCGCAGGGTGGTGGCGAGGGCGTCGAGTTCGAGGTGGTTGGAGCCGTGGATCAGCCAGTACTCCAGCTGGATGTTGAGGTTCCACCACACCGCGGGCCAGGGCGTCGGCTCCAGCCACGGCCCGCAGGTGGCCATGACGGGACCGTCCGCGCGACTGGCGGAGGCGACCTTGTAGAGCTGGATCCAGTGGAAGCTCTGCAGCCGCTGGTCGGGGAACGAGACGAAGCTCTTCGGGTAGAACGCGTGCCACCAGCGGGTGTGCCGTCGCCGCAGCGCGCCGTACGACGCCGCGCGGCGGAGGTTGCGCAGCGAGTCGGCCTCGGCGGCGGTGTCGGAGGGCGAGCTGTGTCCGACGCTGAGCAGCAGCTCGTCGCCGGTGCGGCGGTAAGAGGTCGCGGTCTGTCCGCCGCCGACGAGGGGCTGCAGCACCTGCTCGGTGCCGTCGGCGGTGGTCCGGGTGGTCCAGGGCGGGTTGGCGGTGTACCCGGCGGGCGGGGCCTCGCTGATCTGCCGGGGGCTGACCGCAGCCTCGGGGTGGAACGTCCAGACGGCCTGCTCGTCCCCCTCGGCCGTCACGCGGACGGCCAGCACCTCGTCGTGGATGAGGGCGGAGAGGGTGAGGGTGCCGGCGGTGGTGGTGACGGTGCCGGTGAGCTCGGCGTTCCACAGGCTCAGCCGCCAGTCGACTGCGGTGACCGTGCCGACCGGTTCGAGGGTGAGGTGTCCGACCGGCAGCCGGCAGGTGCCCCAGCCGCTGCCGAACTCGGGCCGGTGGTCCTGGACCCGGCCGTGCTGGACGGTGAAGCGGATCTGATTCACGCCCGGTTCCTGGTAGATCATGCTGCCCAGCAGCCCGTCGCCGAGGAACGGACCCTCGTACCAGCGGGTGGGCAGCGTGCTCCACAGGAGGTCCTGGTCGCGCAGGAACCGGCTCCAGGACTGGTCGGAGGTCATGCTGTCGCGGAGCTTCCAGGGATGCCGGTCGAGCGCGGTCCCGGCGGTCCCGGCGGTGGCGGCCGCTTCGGCGGTGCCGGGCAGTGCGGCGACCGCGGCACCGCCGAGAGCAGTGCCGATCACCGCTCTCCGGGGCAGGCCTGAGGGGTTCCCCGACTGCGAGGTCATCATCGTCCTCCAGCTCTGACGGATCATCGATACATCGGATACATCGGGTGTATGCCGGGACCGTAGGGAGGGTTCACGGACATGTCAAGGGTTCAAGTCCTTGACTCCTCCGATGTATTGGCGTTGTCTGCTGGCGTGTTCCTGACATGGTCCATACCTGGGAAAGGATGCGCGATGAACCGGAGAACCCTCTTACGGGCGGGCGGCGGTCTGCTGGCCGGCGGCGTCATGACGGCGGCGGCGACCCCGTCCGCCGGCGCCGCGCCCGCCGCCGACCCGACCGACGGCTGGACGCAGACCGCGTTCACCTACAGCTGGCAGAAGCCCTGGAACCTCGACCTCGCCGACCGGCACAGCTACAGCGGCGGCGTCCATCGCATGTGGGTGTACGCCACCGACGAGCCGTTCGAGGAGGACAGCACCACGGACCCGCGCACCGAGATGCGCTGGAAGAACGACTACAAGACGGGCGACCGCATGTGGGACGCCGACGTCTATCTGCCGTCCGGCAGCGACGGCGCGTCGTTCGTGCAGATCCTGCGCGGGGTCCATCCCGCCGGTACCCCGGCCACCGACATCATGCTCAACGTCTACGACACCGGCGGCGGCACCGTGCGGCGCTACGACGGCACGGTGCTCAAGACCGACGCGTACGACACCTGGTTCAACGTGAAGATCGCCCACCAGGCGACCAGCGGCACCGGGACGATCAAGGTCTACTTCGACGACTCGCTCGTCCTGACGGTCGCCGACCGGGGCCCCGCCACCCGGTACTTCAAGAACGGCGTCTACAACCATGGTTCCGGCCGCGTCGAGGCCCGCTTCCGCGACATCCTCTACTGGACGCGGTGACCGGACCGGGCGAGAGCCGACCGACAGCCCGCCTCGGCGGGCTGTCGCTGCGTGTGCCCGCTCCCGTACAGTCCGTGGGGTCAGTGCTCCGCCGCGGCCGGGCACACGGGTCGACCAGGAGAAGAGACATGGACACCGAAGCCGGACCCGGCTCCCTCGCGCCCGCCCCCGCAACGGGGCGGCCCCTCCCCGAAGCCGACCCCGCACTCGTGGCCGGGTGGCGTTCGGGGGGAGGCGAGCTGGTCGAACTGCTGGCCCAGGTGCGCGAGCGGCTCGGCGGGGTCGCCGCCGTCCGCCTCGGGCCGGCCGCCGCCCCCACCGTGCTCGTCACCGACCCGCAGGCGGTCCAGCATGTGCTCGCCCGGCACCCGGACCGGTACGTCAAGCGCTCCCACCGTGCCCGTCTGCTGATCGGCGACGGCGTCCTCGCCGCCACCGGCGCCGCGTGGAAGCGCCAACGCCGCCTGCTGCAGTCCCAGTTCACCGGCACCGGGATGCGCCGCTACGAACAGCGGATCACCGCGGCCGCCCGCACCACCGCGGCGCGCTGGGAGGGGTACGCCCGCACCGGGCAGAGCCTCGACGTCGGGCGGGAGATGCGCCGCTTCGCCGTGGACGCCATCTGGCGCTCCCTCACCGGGCACCCCCTCGACGACGCGACCGAGCACGAACTGGCCGCCGTGGCCGCCGTCGCGGCAGCCCTCCCGACCCTGCCCGCCGACGCCACCGACGCCCGGGACGCCGTGGCCGCCGATCTCGCCCGGATCGACACGGTCGCCCGGCACGCCGTCGAGGCCGCCCGCAGCGGGACGGCGGGACCCGACGGCCCGGGTCTCCTGCACGTCCTGACCGACGCCGCCGCCGAGCACCCCGAGTACACCGACCGGCTGATCCGCGACGAGCTGGTCACGCTGCTCGTGGCCGGACACGAGACCACCGCCACCACGCTGACCTGGCTCTACCTGCTCCTCGACCGGAACCCCGCCGCCCGGGAACACGCGCTCGCCGCCGGCGGCGAAGGCTCGGCGGGGCGCCGCCAGGCCCTCCAGGCCCTGGTCCACGAGACGCTCCGGCTCTACCCGTCCGCCTGGATCCTGCCCCGCCACGCCACCGAGGACGACACCCTCGTCGGCTATGCCGTCGAGGCGGGCACCGACCTTCTCGTCAGCCCGTACCTCACGCACCGCGACCCCGAGCTGTGGCCCGACCCGGAGCGCTTCGACCCCCGGCGCTTCACCGCCGCCGACGGCCGCCCCACCCACCCGGGCGCGTACTACCCCTTCGGCATCGGTCCCCGCGCCTGCATCGGTCTGCAGTTCGCGCTCCGCGAATCGACCGTCCTGCTCGAACACCTGCTGCCGGCCCACACCCCGGTCTTCTCCGCCACCCCCACCGGCACGACGTACGGCATCACCGTCCGCCCCGACGGTCCCGCCCCGGCGACTCTGGAACCGTTCCGCAGCTGAACGCGGGACGTGCGAGCCCGGAGCGCACGGGTACCGCCCGCGGCCGGCCGGGGTGCTGTCCCCGGCCGGGCGGGCGGTGCGAGGCCACTGTCAGAGCTGACCGGACGCGGAGATGGTGATCTTCGCCGAGGTCTTGCCGCTGCCGGAGCCGAGCGACTCGATCTTCCGGACGAGGGCCATGCTGTCCTCGTCGGCGACCTCGCCGAACACCACGTGCTTGCCGTCGAGCCAGCCCGTCACGACCGTGGTGACGAAGAACTGCGAGCCGTTGCTGTTCGGGCCCGCGTTGGCCATGGACAGCAGGCCCGGACGGTCGTGCTTGAGCTTGAAGTTCTCGTCGGCGAACTTCTCGCCGTAGATGCTCTTGCCGCCGGTTCCGTTGCCGCGGGTGAAGTCACCGCCCTGGAGCATGAAGTCGGGGATCACCCGGTGGAAGGAGGAGCCGGCGTAGCCGTAGCCCTTCTCGCCGGTGGCGAGCGCGCGGAAGTTCTCCGCCGTCTTGGGCACGACGTCCTCGAAGAGGTTGAAGTTGATGCGGCCGGCGGGCGCGTCGTTGATGGTGATGTCGAAGTAAACCTTGATCGTCATGGCTCTATCCTGCACGGTCCGGGGAGTGCTGTCGCACAGTGGGTCTCGTGTCGGCCCTCGTACCCCCTCTGGCCAGTCAGTCCACCGGCCAGGTATGGGCGGGAGCATTGAGGTGCATGTAGTCGATGTACTGCTGGGTCATCCGCCGCAGCGCCTCGTGGCGGTCGGCCCCGGCGGCGGTGATGCGGTGGAACGTCTCCTTCTGCCAGACGGCCCCGTTGCGGCCGGTGACGCACCGCTGCTCGATGATGCCGAGCAGCGGCTCCCGCCAGGCCGCGTCCATGCCGGAGCGCTCGAGCCCCCGGTGCGCCAGCGGCAGCAGCCGCCGCAGCACCAGCTCGGGCACCGGCGCCTCGCCCATCCCCGGCCAGTACAGCCGGGCCTCGATGCCGTGCCGGGCAGCCGTGTGCAGATTGTCCTCGGCGGCCCGGAAGGACATCCGTGACCACACCGGCCGCTCCTCCTCCACCAAGGCGCGGGTGAGCCCGTAGTAGAAGGCGCCGTTGGCGAGGGTGTCGGCGACGGTCGGACCGGCGGGCAGACAGCGGTTCTCCACCCTCACGTGCGGCCGGTCGTCGGCCACGGCGTAGACCGGGCGGTTCCAGCGGTAGATGGTGCCGTTGTGCAGGGTCAGCTCGGGCAGCTCGGGGACGTCTCCGCCCGCCAGCGTCTCGCGCGGGTCCTGCTCGTCGCACAGGGGCAGCAGGGCGGGGAAGTAGCGCAGGTTCTCCTCGAAGAGGTCGAAGACGCTGGTGATCCACCGCTCCCCGAACCACACCCGGGGCCGTACCCCCTGGGCCTTGATCTCCTTCGGGCGGGTGTCGGTGGCCTGCTCGAACAGTGGGACACGGGTCTCGTGCCAGAGCTCCTTGCCGAACAGGAACGGCGAGTTGGCCGCCAGCGCCACCTGGACGCCGGCGATCGCCTGCGCCGCGTTCCAGTAGGCGGCGAACTCGTCGGGGGAGACCTGGAGATGGAACTGGGTGCTGGTGCAGGCGGCCTCGGGGGTGATTGTGTCCGCGTAGGTCTGCAGCCGGTCCACGCCGTCCAGCTCGATGTGCAGATCCTCGCCCCGTGCCGCGAAGACCTGGTCGTTGAGCAGCCGGTAGCGGGCGTTCTCGGACAGCGCCGACTCGCCCACGTCCGTCTGTCGCAGGGTGGGCAGGATGCCGATCATGATCAGATGCGTGCCGACCGACCTGGCGCGCTCCTCCGCGTGATTGAGCGCGGCGCGGATCTCGGACTCCCAGGCGTCGGGGCCACCCTCGGTCAGCCGGCGCGGCGGAACGTTGATCTCCAGGTTGAAGCGGCCCAGCTCGGTGGACCAGGCGGGATCCGCGATCGCCTCCAGGACGTCGCTGTTGCGCATCGCCGGCTCGGCCCGGTCGTCGACCAGGTTCAGTTCGATCTCCAGGCCCACCTGGGGCCGCTCGGACTCGAACCGTGACTCGCGCAGCATCTGCGCGAACACCTCGAGGCACTCCTGCATCTTGATCCGGTACCGGCGGCGGTCCTCGCGGGTGAAGACCAGCGCCGGGACATCACGTCCCATCGGTCCTCCCGTCCGTCGTCGGACGCCTGCTGCCTCCAGCGTCGCACCACCGGACGCCCCCGACCAGGCGGGATCGGACCTGGGGAGCGGCCTCGGGAGCAGCCTCGGGAGCGGATCCCGGTCTACCCGGCGGGTCCGGCCAGGCGTTCCACCTCCCGGGCGGCGTTCTGTGCGGCCCGTTCGGCGCGGGTCACGGCGGCAGCGGCCGACCGGCGCCGTTCCCCGGCTTCCCTCTCCTCCCGGCTTGCCTGCTCGAGCTCCTCACGTGCCTGCCGGAGCCGCTCCTCGGCGGCGGACAGCTGCCGTCCGGCCCGGTCGTGCAGGTCGTGCGCCTGATGCAGCACCTCGTCGGCGTCCGCCTGCTCGGCGCGCAGATCACGGAGCCGTCGATCGGCGGCCTTTGCCGCCCGGCGCGCCGCGCGGAGCTGCTCCTGTCGCTGTCGGCGCCGCTCGGCGAGCTCGTCCTTCGCCCGTGACCGCGACGAGGGCGGCGGTGTCGCATCGGCGGGCTTGCGCGGTCCAGCGGCGGCCGAGGCGGCGGCCGCCGGAAAGTCCGCCGGCGGGGTGAGGGCGCTCTCCAGACGTCCGGCGGCCCACCGGTCCGCCGCGTCCTCATCGGCGAGCACGGCGCGCAGCGTGGATTCGACGTCCCCACGAGCCGCGTCGGAGAGCCGGTGTCCGGCCTCGACCGCCAGGTCGGTAGCCTGCCGGGACAGCGCCGAGACGACATTGCGGCGCTGCCCGGACAGCTCCTTGATCCCGTCGGCGTCCAGGGTCCGGTAGGCCTCGCGCAGTGCGCGCCCCAGCTCCAGGAACCGTCGGCTCTCCTGCGGCCGCGAGCGCAGCAGCAGGTTCGCCGCCCAGGCCGCGAGCGTGGGGCGGCGGGCGGCCCGGATCCGACGGGCGTCCTCGGGGCGTCCGTCCGCCTTGGCCGCCGCGGCCAGCTGCTCGCGCCGGGCGACGAAGCCGGAGGGCGGCGTGGTGTGGAGCTCGTCGAGAAGCCTCTCCACGTCGTGCTCCGCTCCGCGCCGCACACCCTTGCGCCCCATGATCGTCAGCTTCCACCCGGCCGGTCCGCCGCGCACCTCGGGCGGCCGCACGCGCCGTGCCAAGACGGCTGTCTCAGCGGTTGGCCAGGCGGTCCAGGTCGTCCTGGGTGCCGTTGAAGACGTCCGCGGTGGCCGGGGCCCTGATGCCGTCGAAGAGCGCGGACGCGGTGTACTGCCACATCAGCCAGGTGCTGGAGCCGGTCGGCAGCGGGGGCTCGGCGATCGACCGGCGGTAGTCCGCGAGCTGCAGCGGATACCCGGCGAACGCGGTCGTCGAGCCCAGGCAGTCGTCGAGGAACGACTTCCAGGTTGAGACGGCACTGCAACTCCTTGACGTCGACGCCCTTGGCGCCCTGGCGCAGCACCGGACGGGCGGTCGAGTGCCCGCAGACGGAGGCCTGTCGGACGCCTGCCGCTCCCGCGGGTGAGCACGGCTGCGGATGGGCGGCCCATGAGTTGAGCGCGGCCCAGGTCAGGGGGCCGATCTCGCCGTCGGCGGTGAGTCCCGCACAGTCCTGAAACGTCCTGACCCGTTCCTCGGTGGCGGGTCCGAAGGAGCCGTCCACCGCGATCGGCGTATGGCTGCCGGTCTTGGTCGCCAGGTTGATCTCGCACTGTGCTTCGAGCGTGGCCTGGCCGGTGGACCCTCGCCGGAGCGGCGGCTGTTCGGCGGTGTGACCGCACACGGCGACCGCGGCCGGGGCGTCGACCTCTGCCGGGGCGTCGACCTCTGCGGCATCGACCGCTGTGGTCCCTAAGCTGAGCATGATCAAGACACTTGCTGAGGCCAGGCCTCGTCTGAGCGTCCTCGGTCCCATTCGTTCCTCCTGAGATTGCCGGTGTGAAGGCGTCGGCCGTGTCGGTCGCACCGGTCCCGCTCGAAGCGTGCGGTAACCCGGACAGGCGCAGGCCAAGGGTTCTACTCTTTGTCGTGCCTGAGTGAGGCCCGGGAGAGGGCTGAGACGGTGCGGAGCGCCGGGGGGCGGGAGCAGTGGACAGAGGGCTTTTACGGGGCTTATGTGCCTTTTCGGCGGGCGGCTTACTGCTGATCGCAGGATGTTCCGGCGGCGGCGGATCCGGCGACGGGAAGTCCACGGCGAAGCCGACGAAGACGACCACCGGAACGGTCGCACAAGGGGAGGACGCCCCGGGCGACCCGGCCGACGGAGCCTCGGCCGCCCCCAGTGCCGCGCCCACCGCGCTCGACGTCACCCTCGACCCCGACCGAGCCCCGAAGACCCGCGCGGACGCCGTGCGCCTGGCCGAGAAGGTCGCCGCGGGTCCGGAGCTGTGGGGAGCCGGCTTCGTCATCGCGTCCCCGGACAGCGATCCGGGCTCCTGGCCGGTCCTCGACAGCCAGTGCGTCTGGCAGCGTGAGCCCGTGCCCGACGATGTGCTCGCCAGCATCACCCGCTACAGCGAACTCCCCGCCGCCGACGGCAAGGGCCCGATCAGGGTCGCCACGACCGTCACCGTCCACAAGGACGTGGACGGCGCCGACTGGGAACAGGCAGCGACCCTCGAAGAGGCGCTGCGCTGCCCGGAGCAGACGCTGCGCGCGGGGGAGAAGGTCTCCGGCCTCAACTCCGTCGGCATCCCGTTCGGCACGAACGGCAACGAATACGCCGAGGACGCGCTCTACGAGACCGGCGACTACCAGAGCGACTCCTTGGGCGGTCCCTACTCCTACATATGGACCCAGGCCCGCATCGGCCAGGTCACCGTCGCCACCACCGGCCGGGTCTCCCAGGGCCACTCCGGGGAGGAACTGAGTTCGGCCGTGGCCGAGACGCAGAGTTCCATGCTGGTCCGCCTGGAGACCGAGCTGGAGGTGGCCGAGTGACCGGCCCCCTGCTGCCCTCCGACCCCTCCCGCCTCGCCGGGTACCGGCTGCTCGGCCGGCTCGGCGCCGGCGGCATGGGCGTGGTCTACCTCGGCCGCACGGACGACGGCGCGCCGACCGCCGTAAAGGTGATCAAGGCCGAATACGCCGACGACCCCGAGTTCCGGGCCCGTTTCCGGCGTGAGGTCGAGGCCGCGCGACGGGTCAGCAGTCCCTGGGCGGTGCCCGTGGTGGGCGCCGACCCGGAGGCCGCCGAGCCCTGGCTCGCCACCGCCTTCGTCCCCGGGCCCTCGCTCGCCGAGGCCGTCGCCGCGTGCGGGCCGCTGCCCGTGCGCAGTGTGCGCGTTCTGGCCAAGATGCTCGCCGGGGCGCTGGCGGAGGTGCACGCGGCCGGTCTGGTGCACCGGGACGTCAAGCCCGGCAACGTGCTGCTCGCCGTGGACGGGCCGCGGCTCATCGACTTCGGGATCGCGCGGGCCGCCGACGACACGGCGATCACCTCCGCCGACATGATCGTCGGCACCCCCGGCTTCCTCGCGCCCGAGCAGGCCGAAGCCCGCGCCGACGCGCTCGGCCCGGCCGGCGACGTCTTCTCGCTGGGCTGTCTGCTGGCCTACGCGGCGACCGGCCGCCCGCCCTTCGGCACGGGCGCGGTCGACGCCCTGCTCTACCGCACGGTGCACGACGATCCCGACCTCGAAGGCGTCGACGAACAACTGCTGGTCCTGCTGCGGCCGTGCCTGGCCAAGGACCCGGCCGAGCGTCCGTCGGCGGCCGGGCTGCACGGGCTGATCATGGAGGACACCCCGGGCGAACCGGCGGGCTGGCTGCCGCGGGACGTCGTGCGGATCATCGCCGAGAGGTCGGCCGCGATGCTCGCCCTGCCGGACATCGAACCGACCGTCGCCGAGCCGCCTGCCACAGCCGAGGCCTCGCCGAGCCGGCGGCGGTTCCTCGTCGCGGGGGCGGCGGGCGCAGTACTGGTGGCGGGGGGTGGTGCGGCGGCGGTCTGGGCGGCACTCCGCGACGACGGTGACGGTGACGGGAAAGCGTCCGGAGCGGGAACGGGCGGGTCCCGGGAGTGGATCGTCGGACTCCAGGCGGATCTCAGCGGCCCGGCGAAGGCCCTCGGCCAGGCGCAGGAGCGCGGGGCGCGGCTCGCCGTCGAGCAGTTCAACGCCCGTAAGGACAAGCCCTTCACACTCACCCTGAAGACGGCCGACGACCGGGGCGACGCGACCCGGGCGGGCACCGTCGCGCGCGCGTTCGTCGAGGACAAGGACGTGCTCGCCGTCCTCGGCCCGACGTCCGACACCCCCGCCCGCGCGGTCCTCGCCGTGTACGACGAGGCGCTGCTCCCGCTGATCTCCGTGTCCGCCGGGGCGAGCATCCTGACCACCGCGGAGAACCGCTCCTTCCTGCACGCCCGCCCCAACAACCTCGAGGCCACCGGGTCCATCGTCATGCTCCTGACCGCCGGCGGAGAGGCACTGGGCGCTCAGTACGCGTCCAGTGCGACGGCCGGCGGCCCCTCCCGGCGGCCCGGTCTGCTGCTGGACCGCAGCGCGGGCGACTACGCCTGGGAGAGCGTCGGCTCGGTCAACGCGCTGGTACGCAACGCGGGCCTCACGCCCTACCCGAGGGTCGTCCCGGCCGGCACCGACGCCTTCCGGCCCATCGTCACCGACATGCTCGCGGCGGGCTCCGACGCCTTCGTCTACGGCGGGTACGCGCCGGGCGCGGCCGTCTTCGCCCGCGCCCTGGCCGCGGCCGGCTTCGACGGGCCGGTGTACACCCCGGGAGCCGTGCTGACCACGGAGTTCCTCCGAGCGGTGGGCGCGGCCGGCGACGGCTGGCTGATCACCGCCACCTGTGTCGACCCCACCGAATTGCCCGCGGCCGCCGACTTCACCGCAGCCCATCGCAAACGGTTCGGCAGCGCCCCCGCCTACTTCGGTGCGGAGGCCTACGACGTCGTCAACCTGATCGCGGACGGCCTGCGGAAGGCCGGGAAGCGGCCGACGCGCGCCGAGCTGATCAAGTCGCTGCGCGCGACCGCCTATCAGGGCGTGACGAAGACCTTCGCCTTCACCCCCGACACCGGGTCCTTCGTCGCCCCCGCGAGCGGCGCGGTCTTCGGCTACCGGGTCGACGGCGGCAGGTTCCGTTTCCTGGGCCCGGCCCCCGTACCCTCCGCGTCGTCCTAGGGCTGCCGCACCGTGCCCGTCGCCGCCCTGCGTCCCGGGGACCCGCCCGTCATCGGCGGTCACCGGTTGCTGGGCCGGCTGGGCGCGGGCGGCATGGGCGTGGTGTACCTGGCCCGGACGCCGGGCGGGGCACTGGTCGCGCTCAAGGTGATCCGCGCCGAGTACGCAGCCGACCCCGCCTTCCGGGTGCGTTTCCGGCGCGAGGTGGAGGCGGTGGCCCGACTCGGCGAGCGAAGCGAGACGGGGGTCCACCCGGCCGAAGGCCGGGGGGAGGTCGCGGGGCGGCCCGGCGGACGCTGGCTGGTGCCGGTGACCACCGCCGACCCGGAGGCCCGCGAGCCCTGGCTGGCCACCGCGTACGTCCCCGGGCCGCCGCTCATCGACGCGGTCGCCCGGTACGGGCCGCTGCCGCCGGAGAGCGTACGGGTGCTCGGCGCCCGGCTGGCCGAGGCGCTGGCGGAGGTGCACGCGGCCGGACTGACCCACCGGGACGTCAAGCCCGGCAACGTCCTGCTGGCCCTCGACGGACCGCGCCTCATCGACTTCGGCATCGCCCGCTCGGCGGACGCGACCGCGCTCACCGCGAGCGATGTGGTGATCGGCTCCCCGGGCTATCTCTCGCCCGAGCAGGCCCAGGCGGGCGGTCGGGAGCGGGTCGGCCCGCCGAGCGACGTCTTCTCGCTGGCCTGTGTCCTCGCCTTCGCCGCCACCGGCCACCGCCCCTTCGGCACCGGCACCCCGGCCGCCGTCATCTACCGCACGGTCCACGACACCCCCGACCTCACCGGCGTACCGGACCCGCTGCTGCCGCTGCTGACCGCCTGCCTCGCGAAGGAACCCGGCGCCCGGCCGTCGGCGCGGGAGGTGCACGCGGCCCTCGACCCCGGCGGTACGGCCGAGGAGGATTGGCTGCCCGTTCCCCTCCCGGGGCTGATCGCCGAACGGGCCGCGCGGGTACTGGAGTTGCCGGCGCCGCACCCGCCCGACCCGGACGACACCCAGGTGGACACCCGGCCCTCACGGAGGCGCCTCGTGATCCTCGGGGCGGCCCTGGGGGTGCTCGGCGCGGGCGGCGGCGTGGCTGCGTGGGTGTCCCGCGGCAGAGCCGGTGGGCCCACCGGCCGGGCGGGGGTCCCGCTCCCCCGGTACACGATCGGGCTGCACGCCGATCTGAGCGGCGGGCAGAAGAGCCTCGGGCAGGCCCAGGAGCGGGGCGCGCGGCTCGCCGTGGAGCACCACAACGCCCGTACGGACCGGGACTTCGACCTCGTACTGCAGGTCAGGGACGACGGCGGGAAGCCGGACCGGGCGGTGCGGACCGCCGCCGCCTTCGTGGCCGACGACACGGTGTACGCGGTGATCGGCCCCACGGCCGACGCGACCGCCGTGGCCGCCAAGGAGACGTACGAGAAGGCCCTGCTGCCCGCGCTGATCGTGTCCGCCGGGAACGAGGAGCTGTCCGACAGCGCAGCCGAGGCGATCTACCAGCTCAGGCCCAGCGACAGCACCCTGACGGCACCGGTGCTGTGGTACCTCACCCGCGTCGAGCCCGTCCACCGGACCGCCGTCGTCGACGACCGGGCCGCGGGAGAGGCCGGCTGGAGGAGGGTCAGGTCGGTGAGCGAGTTCCCACCCTCCAACGGCACCACCACCCTCCACGCCGTCGCCGCCGACAGCGAGGACTTCCGCACCGCCGTCGACGCGGCCCGCGCCGCCGGCGCCGAGGCGCTCGTCTACACCGGAGTCTCCGCCCACCGGGCCGCCCTGTGCGCCCGCGCGGTGCGCGAAGCGGGCTTCGCCGGCCCGTGTACGGCCCTGGAGCCGGTGCTGGGGCCGGCCTTCCTGGCGGAGGCGGCCGAGGACGCCGAGGGTTGGGTGTTCGCCGCCGCCCATGTGGATCCGTCGGCCCTGACGACGGCGAAGCCCTTCGTGGCGGCCTACCGCAAGCGCTACGGCGTCGCCGAGGTGGGCGCCTACGCCGCCGAGGCCTACGACGCGCTCGGCCTGGCCGCGGAAGGGCTGCGGCTGCTCGGCCCGGACGCGGTCGAGCGGGGCGGCATGACCCGCAGGCTGCGCACGCTCACCTACCGGGGCGTGAGCAAGGAGCTGTCGTTCAACAGGACGACGCTGCAGATCCTTTCGGGACCCGGGCTCTTTCTGTACCGGGTGGAGGAGGGACGCGCCCGCTTCCTGGGGCAGTACGAGACGGTGAAGTGAAGGCTCAGGGAGCGCCGGAACGCCCCACCGGTTCAGCGCATGCGTCGTCGGTCCAGCCGGGTCAGACTGAAGTGGTGACTGGCATGTACACCAAGCGCCCGGCGGGAGGCGCGTCCGCAGGGGGTGGTGCGCCTTCGCAGTCGGTGGCGCTCGCGGCCATGATGTTCGCGGTGGCGATGACGTTCATCGACCAGACCATCGTGTCGATCGCGACGCCGGACATCGTCGACGAACTCGGCCTCTCCGCCTCCGGCATGCAATGGGTCGTCAACGCCTATCTGCTGGCGCTGGCCGCGTTCTTCGCCCTCGGCGGACGGCTGGCGGACCTCCTCGGTCCTCGCCGGATCGTCGTGACGGGCACCCTGGTGTTCGTGGTCTCGTCGGTCCTGTGCGGCTGCGTCCCCCGCGGCGACGCCGCCCTGACCTGGCTCATCGTCTTCCGGACCACTCAAGGGCTGGGCGCCGCACTGCTCTTCCCCGCGGCGCTGGCGGTCGTCGTGGCGGTCTTCCCGGTGGAGCGGCGCGGGCGCGCGCTGGCGCTGTTCTTCGGCGTCACCGGGGCGCTGACGGCCCTCGGGCCGCTGCTCGGCGGCTGGCTCACCGACTGGACCTGGCGGGCGATCTTCTGGGTCAACGTGCCTGTGGCGATCGTCGCGTTGATCCTGACGGCCATGGCGCATGTGTCCGATCGCCGCCGCGACGAGCCCTTGGACGTGCCGGGCGCCGCGCTGATCGCGGTCGGCATGGGCGTGAGCGTGCTCGGCTTCCAGCAGGCGTCGGCGTGGGGTTGGGACAGCGCGGTCACCTGGGCGTGCATCGTCGGCGGCCTCGGGGTGCTCTACGTGTTCTGCCGCTACGAGCTGCGCACGGCCCATCCGTTGGTCAGGCTCGCGGTCTTCCGGGACCGCGCGTTCGTCGTCGACTCCTTCGTGCTGTTCTTCGCCATGCTGGCGTTCGTCCCGCTGTTCTACTTCGCCTCCGTCTACGCGCAGGTGTCCCTGAGCGCCTCGCCCAACCAGGCGGCCCTGTACCTGCTGTACTTCTTCGCGGGCTTCGCGCTCGCCTCCCAGTGGGGCGGGCGGATCCTGGACAAACAGGGCGCGCGGCCGGCCATGAAGCTCGGCTGCGCGGTCGGCGCGGTCGGCTTCGCACTCTGGGCGGGCAAGCTGACCGACCTGTCCATGCACGACCAGTGGCCCTACGCGGCCCTTGCGGGGGCCGGCATCGGCTTCATCCTCGCGCCCGCCTCGACGGACGCCGTCAACCGGGCGATCGACGCCTCGTACGGCGAGGTCACCGGCGTCACCCAGACGATCCGCAACTACGCCGCCAGCGTCGGTCTCGCGCTCTTCGGCACGCTGTTGACCCACTCCATGACCGACAGGGTCACGGACACGCTCGAGTCGCGCGGGGTGCCGTCCGAGGCGGCGGGCGACGCGGCCAGGGGCGTCGCGGAGGCGGTCACCGGCACCGCCGACGACCAGCGGTTCAGCGGTGGCGGTGCGGTCGCGGACACCGTGCGGGAGTCGATGTCCGCGATCCGCATGGACTTCGCCGAGGCCAACCAGCGGGTGTTCTACGGCATGGCCATCGCCCTGGGCATCGGTTTCCTGGGAGCACTCCGGCATCCCGGCGGCACGCAGCGGTCCGAGGAGACATCGGACGACTCGCGGGCCCGCCGTTGAGCCGGGGAAGCGGGACGGCCGCCCCGGCTCCCGTGCCTCAGCGGCTGCGCAGCGCGCTGGTGGTGAAGAATCCCATGGCTGCGGCGCTGACCAGGGCGCAGACGGCGAGGAGAGCGGTACGTCGCATCGAAGGGCCTTTCCGGTGATGAAGGATGGGTGCTGCAGGCTGGTTCTGAAAGTTGCTCTGCAGGCTGATTGCCGGTTGCTCTGCAGGTTCTGCACAACGTCCGTCGGCCCCGCCCCGCTTCGCCCATGGACCGAACCCACCCGTACGGCTGCGGGTGTTCACCTGCCTGCCGGTACCGGCCGCCGCAGCAGATAGGCGGCCGCGGTCGAGACGAGGACGGCCATGCACGCGATGAACACCAGCCCGGCGCCCTCCAGGCCCATGGGCTCCGCCAGTACGCCCACGCCGATCACCGGCACCGAGATGCCCGCGTAGGCCACCACGAAGAGCGTCGAGATCACCGCCGCGCGCCGGTCCGGGGGAGACGCCCCGGCCACCGCGGCCAGCGCCGCGCGAAACGCCAGCCCCTGCCCCGCCCCGCCGACGATCGCGCTGAGCACCACCAGCGTCAGCGAGTCCCAGCGCAGCGCGCCCGCGAGCAGGGCCAGCCCGGCCAGCAGCGCGACGCAGCCCAGCGGCAGCGAACGCCCGACCCCGACCCGGCCGACGGCCAGTTGTCCGGCCGTCGAGGAGAAGAAGGCCAGCGCGACGACCAGACCGCTGACGGCGTGGTTGTGCACGTCCAGGGACTGGGCGAGGAACGCGGGGCTGACCGAGGTGAACACGCCGAACAACGCGAACCCCACGAACGAGGCGATCGCTGCCGGCCCGAACACCGGGCGCACCGGTGCGGGCAGGCCGGGCCGTTGCGGCCGGACGGTGCTCAGCGGTCTGAGGTCGTGCACGGTCTCCGGCAGCCGCAGCACGACGACGGCCGAGCAGACGACCAGGGCGAGATGCACGACGAACGGCAGATACAGCGGCCAGGGCGCGTACTGGGCGAGGACACCGGCGAGCAGCGGACCGCAGCCCAGTCCGCCCATGTTGGCGGCCGTCGCCACGAACGTGGCCCGTGAGGCGCCGCCGGGCGGGGCCAGGTCCATCACGTACGCGGTGGCGGCGCCGGTGAACAGACCGGCGGACAGCCCCGACAGCAGCCGCCCCGCGTACAGCCAGCCCAGCCCCGTGGCGCACAGGAAGCAGACGGCGCTCGCCGCCGCGCATCCCAGGCCCCACAACAGCACGGAACGTCGGCCCACGGTGTCCGAGGCGTTGCCCGCCAGCAGCAGCACGCCGATGACCCCGAAGGCGTACACCGCGTACACGACGGTGACCGTCAGCTCGGAGAAGCCGAACTTCTCCTGGTAGAGGCCGTAGAGCGGGGTCGGCAACGTGGTGCCGACCATGCACACGGCGAACACGGCGCCGGCCAGCAGACAGGGCAGCCACCCTCGGCGATCACGGTCCATGCCGGCGACAGTAACGCCGTGCGCGACCCCGGCCGGGCCCCCGTCCACCCGGCGAGTCGGGCCGCTTCCGCTCAGCCGGCGAAGACACGGTTTTTTGAATCGTCCATCCATGCAAATGTTGACTTTCGGCTTGATGAGCCAGAGGATTCCGGAGGTGACGCACTCCGCCTCCGGGCCCGTCGGCCCGGCACTTCCCGCGGCTCTCGACGAGGCGGCCCACCGCTGCCTCGTCGCCGGCTTCGACGGCACGACGACCGTCCCCGACCCCCTGAAACGGCTCATCGACCGTGGACTGGGCGGGGTCATCCTGTTCACCCGCAACATCCGCGACGCCGACCAGGTCCGCGAACTCACCGGCACCCTGCGGGCGTTGCGCCCGGACCTGCTCATCGCCATCGACAACGAGGGCGGCGGCATCGGACACCTGGTGGCCGCGGGCGCACCCGAGGTGCCCGGCTCCTGGGCGCTCGGCGTCGCCGACGATCCGGCGCTCACCGCCGCCTGCGCCGACGCCCTGGCCGGGCACCTGCTCTCGCTCGGCATCACCGCGTCCTACGCGCCCGTGGCCGACGTCCAGAGCCGGCCCGAGAACCCGATCGTGCGCACCCGTGCCTTCGGCGCCGACCCCGAGCTGGTCTCCCGGCAGCTGCGGGCCTGGATCGGGGCCACCGAGGCGCGCGGGGTGGCTTCTTGCGCCAAGCACTTCCCCGGCCACGGCGGGACCGTCACCGACAGCCACCACGAGCTCGCGGTCGACCCGCGGCCGTACGACCGGCTCGACCTCGCGCCGTTCCGGGCGGCCGTCGAGGCGGGCGTGCCGATGCTGATGAGCGCCCACGTCGTCTTCCCCGCCCTCGACCCGGACCGGCCCGCCACCCTCAGTCCGCGCATCCTCTCCGAGCTGCTGCGCGGCGAACTCGGCTTCGACGGCGTCCTGGTGAGCGACGCCCTGGAGATGAAGGCCATCGCCGACCGCTACGGCGAGGCGGCCGGCGCGCGGCTCGCGCTCGCGGCGGGAGCGGACCAGGTCATCGTCGCCGTACCGGACCTGGAGGTCACCCTCGCCTGCCGGGACGCCGTGCTCGACGCCCTGCGGTCCGGTGACCTGGCCCCCGAGCGGGTGACCGAGGCCGCGGCGCGGGTACGGCGGCTCGCGCTGCGCTACGCGGTGCTGCCGTACCGCCCGGACGACGTGGCCGCCTGGGACGAGGAGGCCGGGCTCACGGCGGCGAGAGCGGCCGTGCGCAGCGCGGGGTCCCTGCCCGAGCCGGTGCACGGCGCCCATGTCGTCGACTGCTTCCCGGCCCCGCACCCCGCCCTCAACTGGGGCGGCGAGGACCTTCTGACCGCACTGCGCGCCCTCGACCCGACGGCCACGGGGACGGCGGTCCTCGGAGAACCAGAAGACGCCGAGGATCTCGTGCGGGAGGCGCTGCGGGCGGCGCAGGGGCGGCCGTTGGTCGTCGCCGAGTGCGACGCGGAGCTGTACCCGTGGCAGCGGCGGATGCGGGACGCGCTGTTGGCCGCCCGGCCGGACGCGGTGCTCGTCTCCACCGGGTTGCCCGAGCCGGGCGGCCGCGTGCTGTGCGCGTACGGCAGGGGACGGGTGAACCTGCGGGCGCTCGCGGAGGTCCTGACCGGCGCAGCGGGCTAGACCTTGAGCAGCTCCGTGATGCCCCGGGCCGCCAGATGGGACGGGTCCTGTGCGCGTTCCGCCAGGACCACCGCCGGGCGGACGCCCTCCTGACGAAGCCGCATCCAGGTCTCGAAGAACGCGCCGCCCGGACCGGAGACCGAGCGCGTGGCCGGGGTGCAGTCCAGGACCAGGGCCGTGGTGCGCGGCGGCGCGGGGGCGGGCGCGGCGCGCAGCTCGGCCACCGTGGCGGACAGGGCGTCCGCGATCGGCTTGGGGCGGCCCGTGGAGTCGAACAGGCCCAGCGTGTACTCCAGCTCCGGGAAGTCGGCCAGGGCGCGGTCGACGTCGTGCGAGCACCACCAGGTGACGCCCCACAGCCGCGCGCAGCCGGCCGCGTTGCGCAGCGTCGCGCGGGCGAAGTCGGGGGCGTCGGCCGCCGGGATGTGCGGCTCGGGCGCCCCCGTCTCCTGGACCCAGACCGGGCGGGCCGGATCGGTGGCGTAGGCGGCCGCCAGTTCCGTGCCGTACTCCGCGAGGTGGTGCACCTGCGGCGAGCGCGGGCCGTAGCGGCGGGCGCAGTCGGCGGAGAACACCCAGGGGTGGACGGTGGTCAGGTCGCCCTTGCGGGCCGAGGCCTGCGGGGTGAACGGGTGGTCGTCGCCGTACCAGGCGGCGTCGTACGCGGAGTGCGTGACCAGGCCCGCGTCCGTGCCCAGCCCGTCCCGTGCGGCGGCCAGCAGGGTGTCCAGGTAGTGGTCCACCTCGGCCGGCGACACCGGGTTGTGCTCGACCAGGTTGTTGAGCTCGTTGCCGAGCTGAAGGCCGATGAGGCGAGGATGGCCGGACAGGGCACGGCCCAGTGTGCGCAGCAGCAGCGCCTGCGCCTCGACGGCCTCGGGGTCGGTGAACACGTTGCGGTGGTGCCAGCTGCGCGTCCACTCCGGGTAGAAGTCGAAGCTCGACAGATGGCCCTGCACGCCGTCCACGAGGACGTCGAGCCCGCATTCGCCCGCCAGGTCCACCAGACGGACGAGCTGGTCCACGGCCGAGGCGCGCACCAGGGTGCGGTTGGGCTGGAGCAGCGGCCACAGGTGGAAGACCCGGACGTGGTCCAGGCCCAGCCCGGCTATCTGCGCCAGGTCCTCGCGCGCGAGCCCGGGGTCGAAGTCGTGCCAGGCGTGGAACCAGCCCCGGCGTGGGGTGTAGTTGACACCGAAGCGGAGCGCGGGTGCGGGCGGGGGCGTGTCGATGGGGTCCTCCTCGCGAGACGGACTCTGACGGGCCCTGCCGACGGGTCTTGCCGGCGGGCCTTGTCTGAGGCGAATGTATCAACCACCATGGGGAGCAATGAATAGTGATTTGAACCAGGCTTTGGTGGTCGGCCTCGACGCCGGCGGCACCCGTACCCGTGCCGTCCTGGCGGACCTGGGCGACGGCCGCGCGCTGGGCGAGGGCACGGCCGGGCCCGGAAACGCGCTCACCGTGCCCGGACCGGAGCTCGCCGACCACCTCACCGAGGCGCTCGCGGCCGCCGTCCCCGCACCCCTGCGCGGCCGGGTGGCGGCGGTGGCGGGCGGTTTCGCCGGCGCCGGCCATCAGGGCCAGGGCGCGGACGAGCCCGGCCGGGTGCGCGCCCACATCGCCCTGGCCGCCGCACTCGCCCGGCTGGGCATCGCCGCCGGGGCCGAGGTCCACAGCGACATCGAGATCGCCTTCGCCGCCGCCCCGGGACACCCCGCCGACGGCCTGCTCCTGGTGGCCGGCACCGGCGCGGTCGCGGCCCGGATGGACACCCGGGCCCCGGCCGCGACCTCCGGCGGCGACGGCTGGCTCCTGGGCGACGACGGCAGCGGCTTCTGGATCGGCCGCTCGGCCGTGCGCTCGGCCCTGCGGGCGGCCGACGGCCGGGGCGCGCCCACCGTCCTCGTCCGTGCGGTGGGCCGGGAACTCGGGCTGCCGCCCGGTGTCCTGCCCCCGGAGGGCTACGGCGTCGCCGACGCCGTCCCCTGGAGCGCGACCCTGCGCACCGCCTACCGGGCGCACCTGCTGCCCGCGGTGATGGACCGCCCGCCGGTCCGGCTCGCCGACCACGCCCCGCTGGTCGTGGCGGCGGCCGAGGAGAAGGACGCCGTGGCCGGGGAGATCCTGCGCGAGGCCGCCCGGCTGCTCGCCGAGACCGTGACGGCACTGGCGCCCCGTCCGGGCGAACCCCTGGTCGTCACCGGCGGCCTGCTCGCCCCCGACGGCCCCCTGCTGTCCCCCCTGGCCGGACACCTGGCCCCCTTCTCGCTCACCGTCACGCCGGTGTCCGACGGCGCGCCCGGAGCGGTGGCCCTGGCCCGCCTCGCCCACGGCATCGGACGCTGACGCCGATGACCCCGTACCCGTACCCGTATCTCGACCCGACCGCCCCCCTCGACACCCGCGTCGCCGATCTCCTCTCCCGGATGACACTGCGCGAGAAGGTCGGCCAGCTCAACCAGCGGATGTACGGCTGGGACGCCTACCGCCGCACCCCGGACGGGGACTTCGAACTCACCGAGGCCCTGCACGCCGAGACCGAGCGGTTCGAAGGGCTCGGCGCCCTGTACGGGCTGATGCGCGCCGACGCCTGGTCCGGCGTCGACCACGGCCACGGCCCCGGCGCCGAGGACAGCGCCGACCTCGCCGACCTGGTCCAGCGCCACGTCCTGGAGCGCAGCCGGCTGGGGATCCCGGCCCTGTTCGTCGAGGAGGTGCCACACGGCCACATGGCCCTCGACGGCACGGTCCTCCCCGTCAACCTGGCGATCGGGGCCGCCTGGGACCCCGCCCTCTACCGGCGGGCCGCCGCCCACGCGGCCGCCGAACTCCGCGCCAGGGGCGGCCATGTCGCCCTCGTCTCCGCCCTGGACATCGCCCGCGACCCGCGCTGGGGCCGCACCGAGGAGTGCTACGGCGAGGACCCGTACCTCGCGGCCCGGCTGACGGAGGCGCTGGTGCACGGCATGCAGGGGACGCCGGCCGAGCACTTCGCCGCCGACAAGGCCGCGGTCGTCCTCAAGCACTTCGCCGGACAGGGCGCCACGGTCGGCGGCCGCAACTCCGCCGAGTCCGAGCTGGGCCCGCGTGAGCTGCACGAGATCCACCTGCCCGCTGCCCGGGCCGGCGTCCGCGCCGGGGCCGCCGCCCTGATGGCCGCCTACAACGAGGTCGACGGCCTGCCCTGCTCCGGCAACCGCGCCCTGCTCACCGGGCTGCTGCGCGAACGCTGGGGCTTCGAGGGACTGGTGATGGCCGACGGCCTCGCCGTGGACCGGCTCGCCCGGATCACCGGCGACACGGTCTCCGCGGGCGCGCTCGCGCTGAACTCCGGTGTGGATCTCAGCCTTTGGGACGAGGGCTTCACGCACCTGACCCAGGCGGTCGAGCGGGGACTGGTGAGCGGGACGGCCCTCGACACCGCCGTCGCCCGCGTCCTGCGGCTGAAGTTCCGCCTCGGCCTCTTCGAGGACCCGTACACCCGACGGGCGCCGCTGCCCGACGGCGGACGCGAGCTGAGCACCGACCTCGCCCGGGCCTGCGTCACCCTCCTGCACAACCGCGAGCGCGTCCTCCCCGTCGGCCCGGCGGTACGCCGGGTCGCCGTCCTCGGGCCGCACGCCGCCACCGCCGCCCACCAGCTCGGCGACTACACCGCGCCCCAGCGCCCGGGGACCGGCGCCAGTGTCCTCGACGGCCTGCGCAGGCTCGCCCCGCCCGGCGTCGAGGTCCGCCACGCACGCGGCTGCGCCCTCACCGGCGACGACCGCGCCGGCGTTCCCGAGGCGGTCGCCGCGGCCGCCGACTGCGACCTGGCCGTGCTGGTGCTCGGCGGCAGCAGCGCCCGGACGCCCGAGACCGAGTTCGACGCCAACGGCGCGGCCCTGACCGCCGTCTCCGAGATGACCTGCGGCGAGGGCGCCGACCTCGCCGGACTGCGGCTCGGCGACGCGCAGTACGCGCTCCTGGACGCCGTCGTCGCGACGGGCACGCCCACGGCGGTGGTCCTGATCCAGGGCCGCCCGCACCTCGTGCCGGACACGGCCGCCGCGCTGCTCACCGCCTGGTACCCGGGCCCGTGGGGCGGCGAGGCGATCGCCGAGGTCCTGCTCGGGCTCGCGGAACCCGCGGGCCGGCTGTCCGTCTCCGTGCCTCGCTCGCCAGCCCAGCTCCCCGTCCACTACAACCACAAGGACACCGAGTACGGCGGCTATACGGACGGGAGCGCCGAGCCGCAGCACTCCTTCGGCCACGGGCTGTCGTACACGAGCTTCGCGTACGGCGAGCCCCGGCTGACGGGCCGCACGGTCGAGGTGGAGGTCGCCAACACGGGGGAGCGGCCCGGGCGTTCGGTCGTGCAGGTGTATCTGCGGCGGTTGATCACGTCCTCGTGGCCGCGGACCCTCGAACTGTGCGCCTTCGACGGTGTCCGCCTCGCCCCCGGAGAGCGCCGTACCGTCGCCCTGACCCTCGACGACGGACAACTGGCCGGGGCCGACTCCGTCGAGATCCGTGTCGCGGAGTCGGCCCGGGCGGCCCTGACGACCGTGCCCGTCGTCCTGGACCTCAGAGCTTGACCGCTCCCGACGACACGCCCTTGTAGAACCACCGCTGCGTGATCACGAACAGCACCAGCACCGGGACGACCGAGATCACCGACCCGGCCATGACCACCCGCTGGTCGTAGCCGAACGACGAGCTCTGCAGCCGGGACAGACCCAGCGTCAGCGTCATGTGCTCCTCGGAGCGCAGCACGATCAGCGGCCACAGGAAGTCGTCCCAGGCGCTGATGAACGTGTTGATGACGACCACCAGGATCGCGCCCCACGCGGACGGCAGATACAGATACCGGAACCGCTGCCACTCGCCCGCTCCGTCGAGCATCGCCGAGTCCTCGATCTCGCGCGGCACCGCCAGGAACGCGCCCCGCATCAGCAGGACGTTGATGGCGCCGACGAACCCGGGCAGCCACACGCCCACCAGGTTGTCGACCAGTCCCAGGTCGCGGATGCTCAGGAACAGCGACACCATGATCGACTCGAAGGGGAACATCATCGAGGCGATCAGCACCACCCAGACCGCCCTGCGGCCCTTCCAGCCGGGCTTGGAGAGCATGTAACCGGCCGTGGTCGAGAACACCAGCTGGCTGGTGATCGACAGGACGACCACGATCATGCTGTTCCTGATGTACGTGGCCACCGGCACCTGTTCGAAGACCTGCCGGTAGGCGCGCAGCGTCGGATGGTGCGGCAGCAGGGAGGCGTTCGCCCCGAAGACGTCCTCGCTGGTGCTCTTCAGCGAGGCCAGCAGCTGCCAGACCAGGGGGCCGACGGTGAGGCCGAGGACGAACAGCAGCAGCAGATAGCGGACCACCAGCTCGCCGGGGCGGCCGTAGTCCCGCCAGCGCGGCAGCAGGCGGCGGCGTTTCTCCACGGCGGTCGTCATGACTCGTCCTCCTTCGTCAGACGCTGCGCCAGCAGGGTCAGACCCAGCGTCAGCACGAACAGCGCGACGCTGACCGCCGAGCCGTAGCCGGCGTTGCCCGTCAGCGGGTCCAGGCCGACGTCGCGGATGTAGAAGGGCAGGGTGCGGTCGGCGCCGCCGGGGCCGCCGGTGGAGCTGCCCAGCATGTAGATCTCGGTGAACACCCGCAGCGAGCCGATGCCGGTGAGCGTGCCGACCAGCATCATGGCCTGCCGTACGCCGGGCACGGTGATGTGCCAGAAGCGGCGGACCGCGCCGGCGCCGTCCATGGAGGCCGCCTCGTGCAGTTCCTTCGGCACGTTCCCCAGCGCGGCCAGGTAGAAGACCATGTACCAGCCGAGCCCCTTCCAGAGCGTGAGACCCATCGCGGACAGCAGGATCAGCCAGGAGTCGGACAGGAACGGGATGGCGTCCTTGATCAGATGGGACTTCTCCAGCCAGGTGTTGATCAGGCCGTCGTCGGCCAGCAGCCACTGCCAGCTCAGACCCACCACCACGCTGGAGGCGAGCACCGGCGTGTAGAAGGCCGACCGGAAGAAGCCGATGCCGGGCAGGTTCTTCTCCACCAGGACGGCCAGCATCAGCGGCAGGAACACCATCAGCGGCACGACGATCACCGCGTACAGCACGCTGTTGCGGGTGGCGAGCCAGAAGTCGTCGTCGCCCAGCATCCGGCTGTAGTTGTCCAGGCCCACGAAGGACGCGGCACCGCCGAGCGGCTTGGCGTCGGTGAACGACAGCAGCAGCGTGTTGAAGAAGGGGAAGACGCCGAACACCACCGCGCAGAAGACCGCGGGGGCGGTCCACAGCCACGGCAGCCACCAACGGCGGTACAGGGCCGCCCCGTTGGCGCCGGGAGCGGGGCCGGGCAGCAGCGCCCGGCCGAGGCGGCGCATACGGGACGGGGCCGGGCCCGCCGCGGAGGCGGTGCGCTCCGCGGCGGGCCCGGACGCCGGCTTCACGATCTGGGTCGCCACGATCAGCCCGCCTGCTTCAGCAGCTCGTTCGCCTTGTCCTGGGCGTCCTTGACGGCCTGTTCGGGGGTCTTCTTGCCCTGCATGGCCAGCTGCACCTGGGACACGATGGCGTTCTGCACGGCCGGGGAGAGGCTGGTCTGGTACGCGGTGGTGGTCTTCAGCTGCTCGGCGACCAGCTTGCGGGCCTGGGAGAACGGGTCGTTCCCGGTGACGTCCTGGAAGAACGGGTCGTTCAGGGAGGTCGTGGTCGTCGGGAAGATCACCACCTTCGGGTCCTTGCACCAGGCCGTCTGGTTCTCGGCGTTGGTGAGGAACTCCGCGAACGCGAGGGCGGCGGGGGCGTTCTTGCTGGTCGAGGCGACCCCGATGTACTGCGGGGCGGCGGTGACATGGCCGAGCTGGTCGTACGGCTGCTGGCCGACGCCGGTCTTGGCGTAGACCGACGGGCTGTTCTGCTGCACGAAGCGCACGAAGCTCGGGTTCGTCGAGCCGTAGGCGACCTTGCCCTGGCTGTACAGCGTGGAGGGGTCGTTGCTGGAGGACAGCGAGTCCTTCGGCATCGCGCCTTCCTTGTACAGCTTCGCCATCCAGGCGACCCACTCGACAGTCCTCGGATCATTCGCGAAGACCGCGGACCTGCCGTCGGCGGACAGCGTCTTGATGTCCATCTGGTCGAAGTCGGCCGGGATCCGCCAGATCGGGTTGGCCATCGTGGCGAAGTACTTGCCCTTGGCCGCCTTGGCGATCTTCTCGTAGTCGGCGAACAGCCCGAACACGGTCGTCGGCGGCTTCGCCGGGTCGACGCCGGCCTTCTTCAGCAGCTCGGTGTTGTACGTCAGCAGGATGCCGCCGGTGTACCAGGGGAACACGGTGTGCGCCGACGCGCCCGAGGCGTCCTTGAAGGTGCTGGAGTTCCAGAACGCCGGCACGAACGGCTTCGCGGCGTCGGGGTCCTTCACGCCCAGGTTGAGCAGATAGCCCGCCTTGGTGAGGGAGGTCGCCGTCTCGGCGTTGAGGTTGAGCACGTCCGGCAGGGTGCAGGCCTGGGCGTCGGCGACGGTGCGCGAGGTGAACGTGTTGTCGCCGGGGTCGTCGATCCACTTGACCGAGGCGTCGGGGTGGGCCTTCTCGAACGCCTTGATCACTCCGTTGAAGAAATCCCCGAAGTCTTTCTTCAGATTGGTCGTCTGGAAGGTGATCCGGCCCTTGACGTCCCCCGTGAGCTTCCCGGAACCGACGTTGCCCTGGTCGTCCTTGCAGCCGCCGGCTGTGGAGTCCCCGCTGTCGGAGCCGCCGCCCGACAGGCCGCAGCCGGCGGCGGTGAGGGTCAGGGCTATGACGCCGGCCACGGTTCCGGTCAGTCTGCTCGCGCGCATGGTGCCTCCTGTTGCTGGTTCAAATCACCAACTTGGACTCCGATTGATGAAAAGGTGGACCAGAATTCATCGGAGGTCAATGGCTTGCCGTGTTGCTTTTCTGTTCCGGGCGGTTACCGGCGCGTCAGCGGCCGCCACCGCGACGGCGTCAGTGCCGGTGCTCGTGGTCGGGGTGGGACGGGTCGCCCGGGTGCTCGTGGCCGGGCGCGTACGCCACCTCGGTCCGGGCCCGGTCCAGCCACCCGAAGAAGGCCTGCCGGCCCATCGCGCGCCGCAGTTCCCGCACCACCTCGTCGCGGACGTCCTCGTACGGCAGGACGTCGGCGGGCCCCAGCTCGCCGTAGGGGTCGGCCCCGAGCCGCAGCGCCTCACGGGTGAGGAAACGGTCGCGATTGCGGACGTAGTAGTCCCGCACGGCCCGTTCCGGCACCTGCTGCTCGGCCTCCAGCGCCAGCAGCAGGGCACGCGCGGCGGGGGAGTGGGCCAGCGCCACCGCGACGATGCTGCCCAGGTCGGCGACATCGGTCCCGGACACGGCGAGGACCCGCGCCGGGGACACCTCGGCCGGCGGCGCCAGACCGCGCTGCGCGCAGGCCCGGCGGGCGAGTTCGTCCGTGACCACGACCTGCGTGGCCCAGCGTCTGCGCTGCCGCTCGGCGCGCGCCAGGGCCTCCGGCCGGGTCTCGCGGTCCCGGGCCGGGACGGCCGCCAGCAGGGCGTCCACCCGCGCCGCCGGCACCTCGTCCCCGCTCACCACCGCCGCCACCGCAGGCCCGCCCGTACCGTGGCCGCCGGCCAGGTCGTGCGCGTGCGGGCCGGGCGGCAGGGGCTCCGGAGGGGCGCCCCGGTGCTCCGGGGGTACGGCCCTGCCGCCGGCCGTGGTCGATCTGCTCATGACGTCGCCTCCGCTGCGGCCGTGTGCGTGTGCGTGTGCTTGTCCGTGGGCGTCCGGTCGCCGGTCGGTGTCGGTCCGCTCATGGCGTCACCTCCAGGACGACCGCCTCCGAGTAGGCCACGCAGCCGTGCCAACCGGCCTTCGTCATCAGCCAGTACGACCCCGGCGCCAGCGCCGAGCCGTCCACCTCCACCTCGCACACCGTGCTGTCCCCGGCGGCCACCACGAACCCCTGGCAGCCCGGTCCGACCCCGGCCCAGGTGCCCCAGGACGACAGCGCCCACAGGGTGCCGCTCACCGGCCCCCGGGTGGTGTTGCGCAGGCTCACCGGCACCCGCACCCGCTCGCCCCGGCGCACCCGGACCCGGTCGACGCCCAGCTCCATCAGCAGACTCGGCCCGGTCCGCCCGTCGGGGCCGCCCTCCGCGGCCTCGCCGGGCACGTCCAGGGCCACGACGTCCTCGTAGGTCTGGCCGCCGTACGTCAGCCGCGCGGCCAGCCGATGGCGGCCGGGCACGGCGTCCGGCGGCGGGGTGACGGTGACCTCGGCGAGCGTGAAGCCGCCCGGGCCGAGCGCGTACGGCAGTTCGGCTGGCTCGGCGCTCCAGCCGTCCGGCACGTCCACCGTCACCGTGCCCGACACGGGCGCGTCGGTCAGCTCGGAGGAGACGCGGACGGTCGCGGTGACCGGGCCGTCGACGGTGAGCACGCCCGGCGACAGATAGACGGCCAAGGGCAGGTTCCCCCTGGGCGCGGGGCCGGAGTTGTGCAGCCAGTAGCGGGTGTACACCGGCTGGGCCGGCTCGTGCGCGGCCACCCCGGCGCCCTCGACCGGCCGCCCGTCGACCGGTACGGCCAGCACGGTGGCCACCTCGAAGCCCGTCAGGTCCACCTCCAACGCGCCGTCCCCGTCGGGGGCCAGCGGCTCACCGGGCCGCTCCAGCACGTCCGCCCGAACGCCCTCGGCCCACGCGGTCGGGCCGGTCAGCCGCGCCCGCACCGGCCGGCCGTCCACTTCGTGCGCCCGCACCGCGACCCCGCGCGCGGGGTCCACCGGCGTGGTGCCGCCCCGGGCCAGTGGCGATCCGGCCGGCTTCAACGCGTCCAACAGCACCCGGCCCTCGGGCCGCAGCGTCAGCAGAGCCGTGGACCTCGGCAGGCCGGCCGGTGTGTCGCCCGGCTCCCGCAGCCGTGCGGTCAACGGACGGTTGAAGGCATGCCCGGCGCGCGGCCAGCCCAGGTCGCGCCAGTCGCCCTCGCCCGCGACGACCGCGTACTCGAAGGTGTGCGACCAGCGCTGCAGCTGGAACGCGGAGCCGTCCGGGGCGGTGCGCCGGGGCGGGTCGACCCAGATCCCGGAGGGCCAGCCGGTGCACGAGCGCATCAACGACATGTAGAGGTCGCCGGAGGAGGTGACCACACAGCCCGGCGTGCCCCGGTTGAGGACCGCGAAGCCCCGGCCGTCCCAGGAGTCGCCCGGCGGCAGCGCCTCGCCGCCGCCGGCCGCCGTGGCCCGTACGGTCGCGTCGTCCAGGTCGGCGATCAGCGCGTCGACGGCCTTCGCGTCGTCCTGCGCGCCCGCGCCCGCCACCACGAGCAGCGGCAGCCGCTCCAGATCGCGCAGGTCGGCGCCGGGCACCCACTCCTCGCGCAGCGAGGCGCGGGGTGCCACCCACACGGTGGCGAGGCCGTCCTCGGCCAGTTGGCGGCGCAGCTCGCGGGCGGCCGCCGGGTCCCATCCGAGGGCCTCGGCGACCACCGGGTTGCGCTCCGGGCCGCCGACGGCGATCCGGATGTCGGGCAGGTTGGAGTCGACCTCCAGATCGCCGTAGCGCGGGCCGCCCGCGATCGTCGAGGTCGCCGTGACGCCCGTCCGCACCAGGGCCGCGGCGAGTGACGTGCCCAGTGCGCCGGCGGTGTCCCAGTCGGCGAACACCAGCTCGGCGACGCCGATGGAGCGGTGTCCGAGCAGTGCGCCGACGCCGTCGTGAACGGCGACCCGGGCCGTGGAGCCCAGCCCGAACCAGGTGTTGGCCGGGTTGTCCAGCGTCCATGGGAACTGTTCGCTGTCCACCTCCACGAACCCGAAGCCGCGCCCGATCACCGCGTCCGCGACCTCGTGCACCGGCAGACCGCCGCGCACGTCCGAGGGCCAGCGCACCCGGATCAGCCGGTCGGCGCCGTCGTAGCCGTCGACGGTCGTCGTGACGTCCAGCCGGTCGACGCCCGCCCACAGGGTGAGCCGCTGGGTGTAGCGGAACAGGCCCAGGTCGGCGCGGACGGTGATGCGGGAGCCGGCCGGGGAGTGCTCGACATCGATGTCAGCGCTGACGTCCCGGCTACGGGCGGCGGTGGTGCCGGTCGGGGTGAGGTGCCAGGGCCCCTCGCCGAACCGCGGGTGCCTCGGGTACTCCTCCTGCACGACCAGTTCGTTGCCGATGTCCCCGGGGCGCAGCAGCTCCCGGCCGCCGTCGCCTCCGGTGCGGGCGCGCAGGGTGCTGACGCCGCCGCCGCGCGCTGGGTCGACCGTCACCTCGTAGAACTCGTTGCGGATGGTGGTCCCCTCGCCCGCGGTCCAGCCGGGCACGCGGCCCTCGGCGAGGGAGAGCGCCCGGAGGCCCATGCCGGGCACATCGGGCACGACGACCCGCAGCACGCCGTCCTCGCGCACCGCGGGCAGCGGCAGACCGGTGACGTCCAGCGGGACCAGGCCCGGGTCGTCGACGCTCAGCACGTCCCGGCGCCGCCAGGTCGCGGAGTTGAAGACGACCAGGTCGGGCGCGCCGCCGGGCAGTTCGACCACCTGGCGGGCCAGCGCGTCGGTCGCGTCGGCGTGCACGGCCTCGGCCAGGTCGTACAGCTCCCGCCAGCCGGTGAGCAGGTCGATGTAGACCTGGTCCGACTCGGAGCCGGTGATGGCGTCGTGGTGGGCGCCGTAGATCAGCTGCCGCCAGGCCTTGTCGAGGGCCGCGTCGGGATAGGGGCGTCCGGTGACGAGGGAGGCGAGGGTCGCCCAGGCCTCGGCGTCGGCGAGCAGCGACTCGCCGTGCCGCTGGGCCTGCTTGGTGTCGATGTAGGAGACGTCCTTGCCGGTGTACACGGGGTTCATGTCCCGGGTCTGCGGGGACGCCGTGCGTCCCTCCCGCTCCAGCTCGTCCCGTACGGCGGCGAAGAAGTCCCGGGGGATGCCGCTGACGAACCGCGGCCACACGTACCGCTCGTTCCAGTCGCGGTGGATGCCCATCACCCAGCGGCACGGCGGGGCGTAGTCGCCGCCGACCGGCAGCAGGACGTTGCGGGTCAGCGCGACCTTCTTCAGTCCCTGGAAGAGCCTGAGCGCGGCGGCCTCCGCCTCGGGCAGCGTGGGCGCGTTGTCGATGGCCCAGCCCGCGCCGTAGTGGTTGACCATGTAGGCGGTCAGCAGCCCGCGCCCGGAGGGGGCGATCCAGCTGAACTCGGCCGGGAACTGCATGCGTCGAGGATCGCGCGGCTCCTCGCCGAACACCGACAGGGTCGGCCCCCACTGGTGGAAGGGCCCGCGCGCCCAGGAGCTGGAGGTGACCCCGGCGTCCGCCATCAGCCCCGGGAACTGCGGGTCGTGCCCGAACGCGTCCAGCTGCCAGGCGGTCTCCGGCGCGGCCCCGATGATCCCGCGCTGGAAGCCGTCGCCGTACAGCGCGTTGCGTACGGTGGCCTCGGCGCCGGTGAGGTTGGTGTTGGGCTCGTTGTAGGTGCCGCCCATGATCTCCACCCGGCCGGTGCGGATCAGCTGGCGCAGGAAGGACCGCTCCTCGGGGAAGGCGTCCCAGTAGGGCTTGAGATAGTCGACCTCGGCGAGCACGAAGGTGTAGGCCGGGTCGCGCCGGGCCAGGTCGCAGTGGGCCCGCACCAGGCTCATGCCGCTCTGGCCGCGCGAGTCGAAGGTGCGGGCGGCCAGGCCCGTGCGGGCCGGGTCGTCGGCGACGTCCCAGGTCTCGGTGTAGGCGGCCTGGGTGTTCCACCAGACGGGGTCGTAGTGGAAGTGGCTGACCATGAACATGGTCCAGCCGGGTTCGGCGACCGTGAACTCGGCGGTGTGCCGGGCCAGTAGAGCGCCGTCCTCGGCGGTGACCGTGATCTCGCGGCGCTCGCCCGGGGCGAGGCCGTCGGCGGCCACGGATATCTCGGCACGCACGGTGCCGTCCTCGCCGACGGTGACGACGGTCTCCCCGACGCTGTGCACACCCGGTCCTGCCACGCTCAGCCGGACCGGTCGGCCGGGGTCGTGCTCGACGTCGACGGCGACCACCTGACGCGGCTGGTCCTCCGTGCCGGTGAAGAGCTCGGTCGACTCGACAGACATGACACGCATGGGGCTCCTAGGAGTGCGCGGCGGAGCCCCATCCTGGCATCGCGGGGTGGTTCAATCAACCATTTCTTGCCATGTCGGTTGGCTCATCCATGCATGCCGGGTGTGCGCCGGTCGGTTCAGCGGGTTCGCCGGGACTTCACCGCATGCGCCCCGGCGATGTGGTCCGTCAGCGCCAGGGAGGCGCTCGCCCGCTGGTAGGAGAGCTGGCCGACCCGCACGTAGAGGCAGTCGATGAGCATCAGCGCGGAGTGCCGGGCGCCGATGCTGCCGGTGCGGAAGCTGGTCTCCGAGGAGGACGAGATGAGCCGTACGTCGGCGGCGCGGGCCAGCGGCGAGCGCGAGTCGGCGGTGAGGGCGATGGTGGTGGCGCCGCGCTCCTTGGCCAGCTCGAACGGCTCGATCGTCTCCCGGGTGGCCCCCGAGTGGGAGATGCCGATCGCCACGTCCGCCGGGGTGAGCAGGGCGGCCGAGGTGGTGGCCCCGTGCACCTCGGTCCAGCCGCGCACCGCGCAGCCGATGCGGAACAGCCGGGTCTCCGTCTCCTGGGCGACCGCCCCGCTGCCGCCGACCCCGTAGACGTCTATGCGCCGGGCGCGGGCCACGGCCTGGGCCGCGCGCTCGATCGCGTCCAGGTCGATGCGGTCGATGGTCTGCTGGATGGCCCGCAGATCGGCGGTGCCCACCACCTGGACGACCCGCTCCAGGCTGTCGTCGGGGGAGATGTCCGGGCCGATCTCGGCGCTGCCCCAGTCGGAGGCCTCGCCGCGGCCGCGCTCCTGGGCCAGTTCGATCAGCAGATGCTGGTAGGAGTCGAGGCCGATGGCCCGGCAGAACCGGGTAACCGTGGCCTGGGAGGTGCCGGTGCGGCGGCCCAGCTCGGCGGCCGAGCAGTGGGTGACGGCGGCCGGATCCTCCAGGATCAGCTCGCCGACCTTCCGCAGCGAGCCGGCCAGCCGGGGCAGCTCGGTGCGGATGAGAGTGGTGACATCGGTCGAGGGCATGCAGAGAAGGTATCAGCCACCCGTTAGAGGCACGCCTGAATACCACGACCGGAAATCGCCCGCTCCGCCCGGGGGCGAACTGGGCCATTGCCCGCGCTGCCGAGCCTGTGATTTATTGATTCACCGGTAGGTGAGTACGGGGTGGTTCAATCCACCAGTGGGGAGTTCCAGGTGTCTGTCGAGAACGCTGACGAATCCGTGACCGAGCCGGTGGGCGAGACGATGACCGAGCCGGTGACCGGGCCGGTGAACGCCGACCGCTTCGCCCGCGAGAGCCTGGCCGTGCTGAACGACCTCACCGAGTCCGCGCGCGCCGACGTGAGAGCCGCTGCCGCGCTGGTCGCCGACTGCATCCGTCAGGACGGCGTCCTGCATGCCTTCGGCACCGGTCACTCCCAGGCCATGGTCCTCGAACTCGCCGGCCGTGCGGGCGGACTGGTGCCCACCAACCGCCTTCAGATGGCCGACCTCGTCCTCTTCGGCGGCGATCACCCCAGCGGCCTCGACAACCCGCTCCTGGAACGCGAGCCCGGCGTCGCGCTGCGCCTCTACGAGCTCGCCGAGCCCCGCCCGCAGGATCTCTTCGTCGTCATCTCCAACTCAGGCGTCAACAACGTCATCGTCGAGATGGCCCTGCACGCCAAGGAGCGCGGTCACCGGCTGCTGGCGATCACCTCGCTGGCCCACACCCGGTCCGTGCCGGCCACCCACCCCAGCGGCAGGAAGCTCGCCGACCTCGCCGACGTCGTCCTCGACAACAAGGCCCCCCGTGGTGACGCCCTCCTCGAACTCCCCGGCGGGGGCGCGGTCTGCGCCCTGTCCACGCTGACCGGGGTGCTGCTGGTCCAGATGACGGTCGCGGAGACGGCCGCGCAGTTGCTCGCCTCCGGCGACCGTCCGCCGGTCTATGTCTCCGCCAACGTGCCCGGCGGCTTCGAGGGGAACCTGGAACTGGAGCGGCGGTACGCCGGACGGATCCGGCGCACCGCGAGTTAGCTCCGCTGGTTGGGCGTGATCGACCTGCGGGCCGGTGGGGGCTGGGCGCGCAGTTCCCCGCGCCCCTGGGCGGCGTGTCCCCGACCGTCAGGTCACAGGTACCGGAGTGATGGCGACGGCCAGCGGATAGGCCCCGGTCGGCAGCGGGGTTCCGGTGGTGCCGGACGCCGTGTCGACCGGTACCAGTTTGTTGCCGTCCGCCGTGGTGACGTAGATCGTCTTGCCGTTCCAGTCGGGGGCCACGTCGAAGGCCGAGCGGCCCACCGTGACCGGCGTCCCCGGGGCGCCGGTCACCGTGTCGACCGGCGTGACGGTGTCCCCCGTGCTGGGGCTGACCCACAGGGTCCGGCCGTCCGGGGAGAGCGCGAGGCCGTAGGCCTGGCCGGCGACGAGGAAGGTCGGACCGGTGTCGTTCGTGGCCGTGTCGATCGGGGTCACCGTCGAACCGCCGGAGTTCGACACGTACACGGTGCTCCCGTCGGGCGACGCGACCACGTTGAACGGGGACGGACCCACGGGGATCGCCGCCCCGGCCGTGCGGGTCGCGAGGTCGAGCGGGGTGACCGTGGCGTCGTGGATGTTCGCCACGTACAGGGTGTCCCCGTCGGGCGTGATCGCCATGTTCTCCGGACCCGAGCCGACGGCGACGGCCGCACCCGCCGTCAGCGTGCCGGTGTCGACGGGCTGCACGGTGCCGTCCGTGTAGTTCGCCACCCACAGCGTGCGGCCGTCGGGGGTGAGGGCGAGGCCGGCCGGGACCCGGCCCACCGCGACCGTGCCGGTGACCGTCCCGCTCGGCACGTCGATCACACTGACCGTGTTCGACCCCTGGTTCGCCGCGTACGCGGTGCGCCCGTCGGCGCCGACGACGACCTCGCCCGGGTTGGCGCCCACCTTGATCTCGGTGCTCGTGCCGGCGGCGAGGTCGATCGAACTGACCGACGCGCCGCTGAAATCGGCGGTCAGCGCCCGTGGGCTTCCCGCGCCGTCGGTCACCTGGACGGGCAGTGCCCGGGTGAGCACCCCCGAGCCGCCCGAGACCACGACCGGGCGGACGCCCGCCGAGGCGTCCGGGGCGGCCGTGAACGTGACGGTGGCCGAGGCGCTGCCGCCCGCCGGGACGGTGACCGTGCCGCCGGCCGGAGACGCCGTGACGCCGGCGGGCACGGTGAGCCGCCACGCGACGGACCGGGCGGCGGTGGAGCCGTGGTCGGCGAGGGCGAGGGTGACCGTCGCGCTCGCGCCGGGCTTCAAGGACAGCGAGCCGGGGGAGAAGGACGGGTCCACGCCGGGGTCGGGGGCATTGTGGATCATCGCCGTGTAGAGGAACTGGTCCATCACGCCCGGCGACACCTGTTGCGGTATCGCGTCCAGCGTCTTGCGCTCGCTGCGCAGCCGGTTCCAGTACGTCGACACGGCCTCGGCGTCGCCGCGCTTGTCGGCGAGGAGCAGCTCGACGGCGGTCAGCCCGGCCTTGCCGTAGGAGCCCAGCTTGTCCAGCCAGGCCGAAGTCTCGCTCAGGAACCCGGGGTCGGCGAGACGGGCGCGCAACTGCGCGGGTGCGGCGGCCATGTCGGTGAAGTAGGACCGCAGCGCGGCCGCCGCCCGGTCGAGGCCGCGGTCCTGCTCGTACGCCGTGCGGAAGGCGGCGATGAGCCCGGTCAGCGTCGGGGACTCGGTGGCGTCCAGGAGGGAGGAGTAGTTGTTCTCGGCGAAGATCCGCAGCCATTTCGCGGCCTTCGCCGTTCCGGCGAGGTCGTCGACCGAGGCGAGGAAGGCCGCCCGGGGGTCGTAGCCGTCCGGATTCCACAGGTAGGCCGCCGAGGTGAACAGCGCCAGCCTGCTCGCCTCGCCCTGGACCATCGGGTTGGCGGTGACGCCGACGGCCTCCCGTGCCACGTCCGCCTCCCTTCCGGTGTAGGGGCCGAGCAGCAGACGGCTGGTGACGTAGTCGTTGACCGGGTAGTTGTCCCAGAGCAGGATCGGGTGCCCGTAGACCGTGCGGGCCTGCCGCAACTGCGCGGCGGTGACGGTGGGCGCGATCACGCCGACGCCCGTCCACTCGACGACGACGTCGGGGTCCAACTGCTCGCGGAGCGCCTTCTTGTAGGGGGTGTCGGCGAGGTCGGAGTACTCGGTGGGAACCATTTCCAGCGGCTGGAGACCGGTGCGGCCGGCCGAGAAGTCGTGCCACACCCGGTTCAGCAGTTCGGCCTGCGCGGCTCCGGCCGCCCCGCCCCCGCTGCCGAACCTCTCCTCGTCGGCGGGGCAGTTCCACTTCGTGTAGCTGATGTCGTCCAGCGGGATCGCGAAGGAGCGCACGCCGATGTCGTACAGCGAGGCGAACTTGCGGACCAGCGCGGCTACGTCGGCGTCCGAGGAGTAGCAGACCGACAGGCCGGGGGAGAGCGCGTAGGTGAAGCGGACGTGGTTCGCGGCCGCCCGGTCGACGAGTTCGCGCAACCGGCCCAGCTCGGCGGCGGGGTACTCGTCGCGCCACCGCTCGCGCAGGTAGGCGTCGTCCTTGGGGGAGTAGACGTACACGTTCTGCTTGGTGCGGCCGTAGAAGTCGAGTTGGCCGAGCCGCTCGGCGTGTGTCCACGGCGTGCCGTAGAAGCCCTCGACGACCCCGCGCAGCCGGGCCGTGGGCCAGTCGCGGACCGTCACCTCGGGCAGGCGCGGGCCGGTGAGGAGCTGACGGAGGGTCTGAGCGGCGTAGAAGGTGCCGGTGGCGTCGACGCCGGACAGGGCGAGCAGGGCGCGTCCGGAGTGCCGGCCGGAGGCCAGGACGTATCCCTCGGACGGCAGTCCGGCGGGCGACCGGACGCCCAGTTCCTTCAACGCCCGTGCGGTGGCCGGGTTTTCGCCCGGGCCGCCGACGAAGACGGTGAGCCCGGCCGCGGGCGGGCGCGCGCCGGAGGGGACGGTCACGATCCGGTCGGCCCCGGCGGCCCGCAACGCGGCCTCGACGACCCGGCGGGCGGCGGGGTCGGTGTCCGGTCCGACGACCTCGACCACCCGGTCGGGGACGGTGAGCCGACGCCCGTCGGCCTCAAGGTGCCGGGGCGTCGGCCACACCTGGGGAACGGCTGCGGCGGCGGGCTCGACCGGTGCGGCGGCGGCCGACGGCAGCGAGGGGAGCGTCAGGCCGAGGGCCAGGAGCAGGGCCCGGTACAAGTGCCGGGGTCTGCGCGGAGGTAGGGGGCGGCGGAACGCTTGGGTGAATGAAGTCACCAGAAGAGGCTAGGGATGCTGAATCGAGCCTTCAAGAGGGCGGTGTCGGCGCGACGGCAGGGGGCTGACGAGCCGGTTCCGTTTCCCGTGACGGCACGTTCCGGCGCAAAACGGTGCGTCCCGAGCGGGATGTGACCTTCTCCATTGCACAGACGCCACAGGAGCCGCGAACCTCTCCTCGCACAACTTTCCGAAGAACTGTTATCCGGTGCTCCCGCGGAGATCCCCGAAGTGACGGACAGCATCGTTCGGCGTCGAGGACAGGGAAGCAGCAATGACTGAACGGCACACGGTGGAGGCGGCGGCGCTGGTGACCGCCGCCCGAGCGGGCGACCACGCGGCACAGGACGCGCTCGTCAGCGGGTACCTTCCGCTGGTCTACAACATCGTGGGCCGGGCGCTGAACGGCTCGGTGGACGTGGACGACGTCGTCCAGGACACCATGCTGCGCGCCCTCGACTCGCTGGGCTCGCTGCGGGAGCCCGAGAGCTTCCGCTCCTGGCTGGTGGCCATCGCCATGAACCAGGTCCGCGCGCACTGGAACCGCCGACAGCCCGACCGGGGCGCGGTGGAGGAGGCCGACGCGGTGGCCGATCCGGGCGCCGACTTCGTGGACCTGACCATCGTGCAGCTCCAACTGTCCGGCCAGCGGCAGGAGACCGCGCGCGCCACCCGCTGGCTGGAGCCGGACGACCGGGGGCTGCTGTCCCTGTGGTGGCTGGAGTGCGCGGGCGAGCTGACCCGGGCGGAGACGGCCGCCGCCATGACGCTGTCGCCGGAGCACACCGCGGTCCGTGTGCAGCGGATGAAGGCGCAACTGGAGGCGGCCCGCGTGGTCGTGCGGGCCCTGGACGCGCAGCCGCCGTGCCAGGAACTGCGCGGCGCTCTCGCGGGCTGGGACGGCCGGCCCTCGGCGCTGTGGCGCAAGCGCATAGCCCGGCACGCGCGCGGTTGCGCCCGCTGCTCGGGCCTGTGGAGCGGACTGGTGCCCGCGGAAGGCCTCCTGGCCGGTCTGGCCCTGGTCTCGGCGTCCTCCGCGCTTCTGTCGCACACGCGCTCGGCCGTCGACACCGTCGCCCTGGCCGCCGCGGAGTCCCCGGCCGCCGGGGACGTGGACCTCGGGGTGTCCGTGCGGTCGGGGCGGCGCGGCGCCGCGGGCGAGCGGACCGCCTCCCGCACCGCGGCCCGTCGCAGGCGGCGCACCCGCCGGCGGGCGGTCGGCGGCGCGGTCGTGGCGGCCTGTGTGGCCGGCGGCGGCTTCTACTACTTCGGCATGCAGCCCGAGGGCGGGACCGGGGACAGCGCCGCCGTGCAGCCCGCGAGCGACGAGACCGTCTCCGACAGCCCCACACCGGACGCCGGCCGTACGGGCTCGCCGTCCCCCTCGCCTTCCCCGACGGTGTCCGCGTCGGCGTCCAGGTCGCCGAGCGCGAGCCCCTCGCCGAGTCCCGGCAAGAGCAGGACCGTCGCGGCGTCGGCGCCGGCGAAGACCTCCGCGCCGAAGCCGTCCGCCTCGAAGACAGCGTTCGCGCAGTCGGGTTCGTCCGACCTCGAGAGCCAGGTGATCGCCCTGGTCAACAAGGAGCGGGCGACGGCGGGCTGCGGCGCCCTCACGGGAGACGCCCTGCTGCGCAAGGCGGCCCAGGGGCACTCCGACGACATGGCCGCCCGTGACTTCTTCGACCACACCAACCCCGACGGCGCCGATCCCGGCCAGCGCATCACGGCCGCCGGCTACCGCTGGTCCACGTACGGCGAGAACATCGCCAAGGGGCAGCAGACGGCCGAGTCGGTGATGACCTCCTGGATGAACAGCGAGGGCCACCGCGCCAACATCCTCAACTGCGACTTCAAGAACATCGGCGTGGGGATCCATGACGGGGCCGGCGGCCCGTGGTGGACCCAGAACTTCGGCACCAAGCTGTGAGCCCGAGGGGTCCACTCGGGCAGTCGGCTTGTCCGGGACGGTCGAGTTGGGGTCGGCGGCGGAACTTCGCGCGTTGCTGGGGGAACCCCAGCCTCTCGTGATCGACAAGGTGCACGCGGCAGCGAGGTGCTCCGCGTCAACGGACGGGCCCGGATCCTGACCGACGCCCCGTTCCTCGACGACATGGCCGATCGCGGCCTCGGACTGTCCTCCGTCACCGAGGGACTGCTCCTGCTGTTCCCCGAGGAGACCGACGGCCTCTACCAGTGGAGCCAGGGCAGCATCAGCCAGAACGGCTTCGACGGGATCGTCCAGATGACGCCCGTGGCCCTGGTCGGCCTGGCCGGACTGCTGCTGACGGCCCGCCGGGTGGACGCCCTGGCCCTCGGCGACGAAGCCGCCCAGGGGCTCGGCGTCCCCGTCCGGAGCACCCGGATCACCGTCTGGTCTGCACCGCCGACATCGTCGGCCGGATCGTGATCGCACCGGCACAACTGGGCGCCGGCCTGATGACGGCCGTCATCGGCACGCCCTACTTCCTGTACCTGCTCATCCGCACCCGCGGTCTGCGGACACCGTCCGGCTGACCGCGGGTGACGTTCCGTCAGGCACCCCCTGTCAGACGGCCGTCCGGGTCCCGCAGGCGGCCGGCGTTCGCCGCGTCGGCCAGCAGACGGCGCACCGCGGGGGCGGGCATGCGGATGACGACGGGCTCCGGCAGGGTGACGTCCTGCACGGCCGTCGATCCCCGCCCCGACACGCGGTCGGCCACCTGCGCCACCACCCGCATGTCCAGCGTGAACTGCACCAGCACCGACTCGAACTTGGGCTTGTGCAGCGGCATCGAGCCGGCGGCGTTCGCGGCCGTGTCGGTGGCGCTGCCGCTGCCGTCCATGACGCCGAGCAGCTGGTTCATCCGGAACTCGTCGGCGTTGAGCGTGCCCGCGCCGAACAGTCCGCGCGCCGACTTGCCGTGCTCGTTCGCCTGCTGCCCGTCGCCGCCCGTCGGACGGGGCGCGTCCAGCCCGCTCTGTGCGACGGTCTCGAAGGTCATCTTGTCGCCCACGTCCAGCACCCGGCCGGCCCGCAGCCGGGCGTGCAGCGAGGTGTGCAGGTCCTGGCCGGACGCGCCGGTCGCGTGCACCGGCGGGAGGTCGACGCCCGCGGCGGTCAGCAGCGGCAGCGCCGCGATCAGCCACTCCGTGGAGACGGCCTCGCGCAGCAGATGGAAGGCCGCCTCGCCGCTCGTGCGGAACCGCGTGCTGCCGCCCGCCCGCTGCACCGCGTCGTCCACGGCCTGCTGCACCCTGGGCGTCCCCCGGAACCCGTTGACCTGGGCCTCCATGGGCAGCCGCACCCCGGTGTCACGCCACGGGCCGAGCCGGTCGGCGCCGGCCTCCGTCGCGGCGGCGGCATGCGCGCCGACCTGCTGGGGCGGCACGGGCGCGAGCCGCGACAGCGCGCGCAGATCCGCGGCCAGGACGCGGTGGGTCAGGCTGAGGCCGTCCAGCCGGTCGAGCGCGATCCGGCGGTTGCCCGCGAAGACCTCCAGCCGCGCCTCGATCGGCACGTTCATCCGGGCCGACGGCGCGGCCGACGCCTCCGCGACGGTCTTCACGCCCAACTGGGCCCGCCCGACGCTCACGGAGCGGCGCGAGTCGCTCGACGACACGCCGAGACCCGCGGCCGCGCCCGCGCTCTTCAGCTGCCCGGCGCCGCCGTCGGGCTTCCCGGAACCGGCGACGACGGCCTCGACGCCCCGCGTGTCGCTCTCGTCGTGGGCGCCGGCCCGCTGCGCCGCGGCGGAGGTGATGTACTCCATGTCCCGGCCGTCGGAGGCCGTGTCGAGGTATGTGCCCCGCCCGGTCCTGCGGATGCTGAACACCGCCCGGTACGGCCGCTTGCGCCCGTCGAACAGCTCGACGCCCACACCGCCGTCCATCGCGCTCGACAGCAGACCCGCGGAGCCGTCCCGGTCGAGCACCCGCAGCAGCCGCTGCACGTTGTCGTTGCGGTCCTTCAGATGCGTGCGCGGCAGCAGCTCTTCCGCGAGCGCGTCGCCGAGCCTGCCGCGGATCCCCGCCAGCAGGGGCACGAAGTCGGGCAGCTCCTCGATCATGCCGAAGCCCAGCGGGAGGCTCTGGGCCAGCCCGGGGGCCGGCGGCGCGTCCGTCGGGGCGTGGCCGGAGCTCTCCGCGACCTCCCCTTCGGCCGCGCGCGTCCTCGTGGTCCCGCCGTCGCCCTTGGCCGCCGCCTTGGCGCCCGAGCCGGAGGCCGCGTCCTTGTCCTGCTTCTCGCCGGGCACCGGCAGCCCGGCCGCCCGTAGCTGGGCCGCCGTCAGCCAGACGGAGACGGCGGCCGGGACCGTACGGCCGCCGCGTGCCACGTACGGGCCGCCGCCCGTCACGGCGACCTCGGCGACCATCCGGACCACCAGGTCGCACTGGACCAGGTAGAGCGGGCTCTTGCGCGAGGTGTGCGCGTTGCGCTCGACCGTGCCGACGAGCGTGGAGGCCGTGGTGTCGCCGCTGCCGAGCGTGCGACCGGCCGAGACGCCCTCGGCGATCCGCCACTCGGTGCCGTTCTCCGCGCCCGTCAGACCGCCCTGCACGGTGGTGCTGTTGCTCTTGCCCTCCTGGCCGGTCACCTGGTGCCCGCCCAGGACGAAGGTCTCGGTGCCCGCGCCGGTGCCCTGGTGCACGACCCGCGGCGCGGTCAGCGCGAAGCGGGTGCCGACGGCCCCGTTCAGCTCGGCGAGCCGACGCGCGTACCGCAGGTTCTGCACCACCCAGCCCGCGGAGACCGCCTGCCGCAGCGCCGCCGTCACGGCCTGCGGACTGAACCGCTCCTCCACCGCGAGCCGCGGCGCGAGCCCCTCCGTCTCCAGCGCCCGGTCCCTGCGCGGCCGTTGCCCGGCCTCCGCCTGGTTGCGGGCGGCGGCCCGCGACAGCAGATCGAACGCCAGATCCCGCACCGGCTGCCCGTCGCCGACGGTCTCCACCAGCGTCCAGTCGCGTACGCCCCCGCCGCCCAGCGCCTCGGGGGCCAGACCGGCCAGGTCGCCGATGCCCGCCGCCCCGAACTGGGCACGCGCGTCGAGGTGTTGTGCCTTGCGTGACGTGGTTCCGGTGTCCAGTCGCTGCTTGGCGGCGGCGTCCATGGTGAACGCGGTGGGAGTGAGCAGCCGCACGTCCTGGGCGTCGAACGGGAGCGTCGCGATGTCCTCGGGCGTGGGCACGTCCCGGCCCAGCGAACCCGGCGTGAGGGAACGGGTGACCTTGCGCTCCCGGCTCGTCATCGTGACGCCGACGCCCAGGCTCAACGCCCCGCCGAACACGCTCGCGGTCTCGGAGCCGTTGGTGAGGACGTCGGTGCGCAGGGTCGGCCCGGCCTGCCCGCGCCGGGTCGTCGTACGGCCCTTCTCGGCCCGCACCGACGCGGTCAGGGCGCCGGGGATCAGCCGGAACTGACCGAGCGCCATCCCGCTGACGGTCCGTGAACTGGCCCGCCCGCTCTGGACGTTGCTGGTGACACCGGCATGACTGCGCACGAGCCAGTCGCCGGTGTCACCGAGGTAGCCGGTCTCCCGCAGCGAGCCGGTGACCTTCACCTGCACATCGTGCGTGTGGAAGCGGGACTTGCGGCGCATCCGCACCCGGATGCCGGTGGACAGCAACTGGTCCTTGTTGACCCGCAGATTGGTCTCGGACAGCGCGGCGACCAGCTCGCGGTAGTTGCGCCGCTGGACCTCGGCGTCCTCCGCACTCGGCTCGTGCGCCCGGTCCTCGTCGCCGAAGGCGGGCAGATAGCCGACGAGCCGCGCATCGGTGGCGAACAACTGCTGCACGGCCCGCATCATGGGCGCGGTGTCCAGCCGGCTGATCGCCACGCTGGACCCCATGGCCCCGAACGGCAGATGCCGGACGAGGTGCTCGGGCGGCGTGTCCCCGGCCGTCTTGCTCCCCTCGGCCCGCTCGCCGCTCTCCAGCTCGTCCTGATCGACGTCCCTGGCCTTCCCCTTGCCCTTCGCGTCCCGCTTCTCCTGCTTCTCCTTCTCCTCGCGCTCGGCTTTCGTCAGGGGGCGCGGCGGCTTCTCGACGAACGCCCCGGCCGTCACGCCCTCCGGCAACGGCAGCCCCAGCTCCTGCGCCTCGTCGGCCCGCAGGGTGATCCAGACCCGCATGGTGTGGTGCGCCGTACGGCCGCCGCCCCGCGCACGGGTCAGGGGCGAGGTCGGGCCGCTGCCCTCGACGGTGAACAGGACCGTGCCCAGATAGAGCACCTTGTCGCCGCGCACCTCCGCGCCCTGCCGACTGGACACGGTCTGCTCGGCCATGGTGAACCGCGTCTTGCGCGCACCGACCACCGGCATGACGGTGCCGCGGACCGCCGCCGCGTTGCCGAGGACGCCGACCCCCAGCGCCGGGCCGACGCCGAAGGCGCCGCCGCGGCCCTTGCCCGCGGTGTCCGTCACCCCGTTCTGGGTCTGCTGGTGGGTGCGCAGCTGCGTCTTGCCGGTGGACCAACCGGGGGCCAGCTCGGTGACCGCGGCCCGCATCCGGTAGGTGCCCGTGGTGCTGCCGTCCCGGCTGGTGAGATCCTCGCCCACCACCCCGTCGCGCAGCAGCCGGGGCAGGTCCTCCAGGACCGTCGCCGTGGCGGTGGCCTCGTACAGCCGGGCTCGGCCGGGGGCTCCGGGCCAGGTCAGGGACGGGTGCAGGGCGGCGGCGACCGCGTCGAACAGCCCGCCGCCGCCCTGATGGGGAGCGGCGCCGTCCGCGACGGCGAGCGGTGCCATGGAGTCGGCCAGCGACACCGCCCGGGCGGTCTCGGCCGACACCGGAACCGGCGCCGGCGGGGCGTCGGCGGCGATCGGCACCAGATGCTCCACCGGCACCCGCATGGTGAGCGAACCGGCGCCGCTGAACCGCTGGGCGGAGCGCGCGCCGTCCTTCTTGATGCGCACGCCGTAGCGCACCCTGCGCGGTACCTCGACGGACCCCTTGTCGCTGCGCAGCACGCGCGGCTCCGCCGTACTGCGCTGGGCGCGCGAGTCCCGGGACGACTGGAAGGGCTGGGCGTTGACGGTGGCCGCCGCCCCCGCCCAGACGGCCGGCGCCACCGGGGCCAGTCCGAACGCGGTGAACGACACGCCCTTCGACGCGGACGAGCCCACACTGTGCGCGACGGCGGTGGAGGAGTTGTGCTGCACGTCCACCTTGGTCGCCGCGCCCTCGGCATCGGGACCCGCGGCGGAGAACACCGGGGGCCGGTCGTCGACCGCGGGGGAGAGCGTCACCGTGACGTCGTAGCGGTCCGTGCCCCGCGGCCCGGTGACCGCGAAGGCCCGGCCGCGCCCGTAGAACGACTCGGGCCGCCCGGCCAGCTCCGCCCCGATCTCGGCGACGACGTCGTCGCGGCGGCCGATCTGCTCGGCCAGGGTGGTCGTGACGAACTCATGGCCGGTGAGCGCGTAGGCCGTCGACAGTCCTCCCGCCTCCATGTACCGCAGATACGGCGGGAGTTCCAGGGCGTCGTCCGCCACCTCCTCGACGACGTCGAGCATCGGCGCCTTCCGGCGGCGGGCGGTGGAGGGCCCCGCCCCGTTCAGCGCCGCGACGGTCGCCGCGTTGCCCGCGCTCTGCTGAAGCCCCAGCAAGGGGTTCGGCCCACCGCTGCGACCTGCCGCCCAGGGCGCACGCGTCGCCAGCGGGGACCGCTCACGGGCACTGCTGTGACGGTCGTCGCCCGCCTGCCGATGATCTCGCACGCGCGTCAGCGTATGGAGCGTCCAGCGGCCCGGCGGGCGTCGCGCGAAGTGTTCAACTGGCGTATGCCCGCAGGTCGTCGACCACGAGGAACGACTCCCCCGGCGGGGGTGGCCGCCCCTGACGTGCGGCCACCCCCCACGTGCGGGGAGACGGGTGTGGTGCGGGGGCCCAAGGGGGGCCCTGGGCCTTCGGTCAGTAGGTGTGCAGGGTGAGTCCGTAGCGGTTGAGGATCTCGTTCACCGGCTGGAACCATGTCTCGCCGCCGCCGGTGCAGTTGCCCCAGCCGCCGGAGGTGACACCCTGTGCCTGGTCGCCGCTGATGAACGAGCCGCCGGAGTCGCCGCCTTCGGCGCAGACGCTCGTCTTCGTCATCTGGTGCACCGCGCCCTGGCTGTAGTTGACGGTCTCGTTCTTCGCGAGGACCGTGCCGCAGTGCCAGTGCGTGGTCGACCCGGACCGGCAGACGGACGAGCCGACGGGCGCCTCGGCCGAGCCGCGCACCAGCCGGTCGGGGATCGTCCCCCAGCCGAGCACGACCGGCACCGTCCACCAGCCGCTGCCCACGTTGACCCAGGCGTAGTCGTTGTCGGGGAACGAGGAGCCCTGGAAGTTGCCGATGTACGAGCCGTCCCAGCCCCGCACGCCCGCGCCCGCCTGACCGCAGTGACCGGCGGTCACGAACCCGCCGTGCACCGAGAAGCCGATGGAGCAGCGGACGTTGCCCGTGTAGTAGGGGTCGCCGCCGACCGTGCCCGCCGCGAAGGTGCGCGGGGCGGCGGCGACCGTCTCGACGGTGACGGGACCGGCGGCGCGGGCCTGCGCCAGGAACCGCTGGACATCGTTGTCCGAGCGTCGGTCGCGGACGACGGTGACCACGACGGTGTTCGCCACCGGGTCGACGTGCCAGCTCCCCACCGCGGAGGGTGCGGAGAGCCGGTCGAGGCGCGCCTTCGCCGCGTCCAGCGCCCGTGCGCTGTGCTCGACGACCCGGACATCGGCCCCTTCGGCGCGGATCGCCGCGCGCGCGGCCTGCGACGCCTGCGAGGTGACGGCCACGGTCAGCCGGTCCTCGGCGGCGTCGAACCAGGACCCCGCGTACGCGGCCCCGGCCGTGCGGCGCGCCTTGGGTTCGAGCGCGGTGGCGGCCTGCTCGGCCTCGAGGCGGGCGACCGCCTGTTCCTCGGTGAGCCCGAACTCCTGCCGCATGGCCTGGAGCAGCCCCGGGGAGGCGGGGGTGGCGGCGGGGGCGGTCTCGGCGGTCGATCCGGCCGCCGCCGCGGGGAGCGTGTTCGTGCCGCCGAGCGCGGCGAGCGTCAGCAGCGCGGCCAGACAGACGTGCTTGAGCCGTGTGCGTCTCATGGGAGTTGCCCTTCGTCGTTCCAGGAGGTGGGGGTGGAACAGCGGATCCGTGAGAGCGCTCTCAGGTATGGCGCGGCAGAGCCTAGCCCGTCCGTGGTGTCAGGTCTATGCCAATGCGGGGCCGGGTTTCCGGGCCGGGACGACGCTGCTGTTCAGGGCCTGACGAAGCCGGGCTCCGCACCCCCGTACCCTGTTGCGGGTGTCGTCTTCCCGCCTCCGACGTGTCGCCGTCCTCGTGCTCGAAGGGGCGAAGCCGCTCGATGTCGGCATCCCCGCGCAGGTCTTCACGACCCGCGCGAGCATGCCGTACGAGGTGCGGGTGTGCGGGGCCGCGCCCGGCCTGGTGACCGGCGGCGACGGTCTGTCGTACCACGTCGCCCACGGCCCCGAGGCGCTCGAATGGGCCGAGGTTGTCTTCATCCCCGGCTACCGCTTCCCCGACCGTGAGGACCCGCCGCGGGTGGTGGTCGACGCGCTGCTCGCCGCCCATGCCCGCGGCGCCCGGCTCGCCGCCATCTCGACCGGGGCCTTCGCGCTCGCCGCCACCGGACTGCTCGACGGCAGACGCGCCACGACCCACTGGCACTACACCCGGGCGCTGGCGGCGAAGCACCCGCTCGTCCAGGTCGACGAGAACGTCCTGTTCGTCGACGAGGGCAGCGTCCTGACGTCGGCCGGCGCCGCCTCCGGCATCGACCTGTGCCTGCACATCCTGCGCCGCGACCTCGGCGTCGCCGCCTCCAACCACGCGGCCCGCCGCCTGGTCGCGGCCCCCTACCGCAGCGGCGGTCAGGCACAGTACGTGCCCCGCAGCGTGCCGGAGCCGCTCGGCGAACGGTTCGCCGCCACCCGGGAGTGGGCCCTGCACCGGCTCGGCGAACCCCTCACCCTGGAGGCGCTCGCCCGGCACGCGGCGGTCTCCGAGCGCACCTTCTCGCGCCGCTTCGTCGAGGACACCGGGTACACGCCGATGCAGTGGGTCATGCGCGCCCGCCTCGACGCGGCCCGTGAGCTGCTCGAACGTTCCGAACGCGGCGTCGAGCAGATCGCGGGCGACGTCGGGCTCGGCACCGGGGCGAACCTGCGGATGCACTTCCAGCAGATCCTCGGCACCACGCCGAGCGAGTACCGGCGCACCTTCACCCAGGGCGAGTAGCCGGGACGTCCGCAGGGCTGGCGAGATCCTTGCGAACCATGGCGCTCACGCCCTGGCCACGGGATCGGGCCGCGCGCGAGGCTGGTGGCGAACCGAAGGGACACCATTCATGACTCGCATCGCCGTCAACGGATTCGGCCGCATCGGACGCAACGTGCTGCGCGCGCTCCTCGAACGCGACAGCGACCTCGAGATCGTCGCCGTCAACGACCTCACCGAGCCCACCGCCCTCGCGCAGCTGCTCGCCTTCGACTCGACGTCCGGCCGGCTGGGCCGCCCGGTCGGCGTGGAGGACGGCGACACCCTCGTCGTCGACGGCCGTCGTATCAAGGTGCTCGCCGAGCGCGAGCCGGCGCAGCTGCCGTGGGCCGAGCTCGGCGTCGACATCGTGCTGGAGGCGACCGGCCGCTTCACCTCCGCCAAGGCGGCCCGCGCCCACCTCGACGCCGGCGCGAAGAAGGTGCTCGTCAGCGCGCCCTCGGACGGCGCCGACGTCACGCTCGCCTACGGGGTCAACACCGACGCCTACGACGCCGAGCTGCACACGATCGTCTCGAACGCCTCCTGCACCACCAACGCGCTCGCGCCGCTGGCCGCCGTCCTCGACGACCTCGCCGGCATCGAGCACGGGTTCATGACGACCGTGCACGCCTACACGCAGGAGCAGAACCTCCAGGACGGTCCGCACCGCGACCCGCGCCGTGCCCGCGCCGCCGGCGTCAACATCGTGCCGACCACGACGGGCGCCGCCAAGGCGATCGGCCTCGTGCTGCCGAACCTCGAGGGCAAGCTGTCCGGCGACTCGATCCGGGTGCCCGTCCCGGTGGGCTCGATCGTCGAGCTGAACACCACCGTCGCCCGCGACGTGACCCGTGAGGACGTGCTCGCCGCGTACCGCACCGCCGCCGAGGGCCCGCTCGCGGGCGTCCTCGAGTACTCGGAGGACCCGCTCGTGTCCTCCGACATCACCGGCAACCCGGCCTCGTCGATCTTCGACTCGGCCCTCACCCGGGTCGAAGGCCGCCACATCAAGGTGGTCGCCTGGTACGACAACGAGTGGGGCTTCTCGAACCGGGTGATCGACACCCTCGAGCTGCTCGCCGGTCACTGACCGGAGCGCGCCGCGGGCGAGCCTGACCGGTGGCCGGTACCGGCCCGGAGGTCCGCCGCGAGCGCGTCGAGCCACACCTCGACGTCGCTCAGGAGCGACAGGACCGGCGGCGGCGCCCGGGACGTGAGGGACGGCGGCGGCGTCAGCCGGACCCGCAGCCCGTCCGGGGGGAAGTCCGCCGCCCGGACGGCGGCCGCCTGCACCGCCTCGCCGACGTCCCGGACCCACGTCCGGGCGGCGGCGGGCAACTCGTGCGCATGAGCCGTCCGGGGCAGCCAGTAGGCGCCCAACTGGACGCGGGCGCCGAAGTTCAGCACGGCGAGGTAGTCGGGTTCGGCCCCGGGGGCGGACGGCCCGGGAGCGGACGGAGCGGGCTCGGTGCGGTACTGCGCATACGAGCCCTCCGCCATGCGCAGCCGGTGCCGGGCCAGCCGCAGGGCCTGATCCGCGGCGCCGTCGCCTCCGGTGGGTGCGTCACCGGTCACGGCCCTGGTGGTGTCCCGGATCAGGGGCGCGGCGTCCCGGAGCAGCGCCGCCATGCTGCGCCGGGTCTCGGCATGGGCCCCGAAGGGCCAGGCCAGCACACCGCACAGCAGCCCGACCGCGCTCCCGGTGAGCACATCGACGACCCGCAGCTCCGCGAGCCGCCAGGTCACGGGCGCGATCTGGGCGAACGCCACCGACACGACAAGGGTGAACAGCCCCTGCGCCCAGGCGGGTCCCTCCAGGGGACCCACGGTGAACGCGAGCAGCATCATCGGGACGAGCAGGGCCGCGTACACCTCGGTGGCGTCGCCCGCCCCGATGAGGAGCAGTCCGGCGGCCAGCGCGCCGGCGAGGGTGCCCAGGACAGCCGCGCGGACGGCGGACCAGGTGGCCAGCGCCGTGGTGCGCCCCAGGGTCAGCACGGCCAGCAGCACCCAGAAACCGTGCGAGAGGTCCAGCGAGCCCGCCACCAGGCGGGCCAGCGCGAGACCGAGCGCGGTGCGCAGTGCGTTCTGGAAGGTGACGGAGCGCCGCGTGAGGTTGCCGGCGAGGCGGATGCCGAAGAGACGGACCGTCGGGGTCCGGGCGTACCAGAACTGCTCTTCGGGCAGACCGTGCACCGGCTGACGGCCGCCGAACGCCAGCGTGACCGCCGTGCGCACGATCACCGCCGACACCGCGGCGGTCAGTACGGTCGACTGCCGCACCAGCGCCTCGTGCGGCAGTCGACCCCCGCGCTCCGCCACCGTCCCCGCCCCTGTCGCCGCCTCTGACGTCGGCGCGTCGCGCGCGGCCAGGAACTGGGCGATCATCTCCTCGAGCAGCCCGGGCCCTGTCCCGGGGCGGGCCCGGCGCAGCGCGCCGGCCGTCTCGGCGCAGGCCGCCGCCGTGCCGTGCAGGAGGGTCTGCGAGGCCAGGTCCGCGGGCGCGGCGGGCAGCGCGGTGAGGGCGGCCAGCTGGTCCACGAGGCGCCGGGTCGCGGAACCCGCCTCGGCCAGCGCCCGGGCCGTCCGCCCCGCGCCGGTCGGACGTGCACCGGGAGGCTGCTGCGAGAACCGCAGGCCCCGGCCCGCCGCCCTCAGCCGTTCGGCCGCACCGGGCTCGGGGACCCCGGCGCGCAGCAGCGACCCGGCCGCCCGGGCCGCGAGATCCAGCGTGTCGGCGAGCCGGTCGCGGTACGCCGGATCCGGGAGGTCCCCGGCCGCCGCCAGCTCGCACAGGACGAGCGCCGCCCCGCCGACCGCGACCCCGGTCAGCCGTTCGGGCAGCGTCTCGGGGGCGAAGGGCGGAAAGCACGCCAGGATGTAGAACAGCAGCAGCCCGGGCACGGTGCCGGACAGCCGCGGCCCGCACACCGCGCCGAACCTCAGCCCGAACCCGACGAGCAGCATCCCCGCCACGGCCGGCCAGGTCCCCACCGCGAGGGCAGTGCCCAGGGCGGTGAGGACGGCGGCGGCCGGCAGGGCGTTCAGCACCGTCGCGGCCCGCCGGCGCCCGGATCCGGGCACGGGCGAGAGGACGCCGAACGCGATGGGCGTGAACAGGGCGTAGATCGCGGTCACCGGCTGATCGAGCAGGTACGCCGCCGGATAGAACCCCGCCGCGGCGGCGACCGTGACCCGAGCCGCACGCCGACCCGCCCCGACGGATTCGGCGAGCGACGGCCGCTTGGGCATCAGGGCTCCTCTCCGTACGCGCCCCGAGGATCGTCCGCAACCTCAGTGTCGCGCGGGTCGGGTGATCACGCAGTCGGGCGGCCCCGACGCGAGCCCCCGGTCACCGACGCCGGCACACCTCTGACGCGACGTCACATGCGGTTCTCCGCCCGGGTGGTCGCCGACAGCCGCCGCGCTGCGGCCGACCCCCTGCGTCCGGCTCCTACGATGGCCCGGTGACGAAGGCCCCGAAAGCCCTGACCTCCGGCGGTGTCGATGTCTTCGACGTTCCCCGGCTCCGGCTGGTGGAGGCCGCGCCGCCGCGTCTGTCGCCCGCGGACGAGGCGGCCCGGGACCGTGCCTGGCAGCAGGCGGTCGAGGCCAACCCCGACCTCTTCGACGGCCCGGTGGCGGCGTGTGCGGGGGTGGCCTGGGAGGGGCCGCATCGTCTCGTCCTGTCCTGGACGCGGGTGACCTACCGGCACTACGCGCTGCGCCGGGTGCCGGGCAACCGGGCCTGGCTGCCGTCGCTGTTCGTGTACGTCGTGCAGCCCACGGACGACGGCAGGATGCTGATCGCGCGGATGTCGTCGTCGACGTCCACCCCGGGACGATGGCAGCTGCCGGGCGGCTCGGTCGAGCCTCCGCAGGACGGCGCGGAACTCGACGAGGAGGCCCTGCGCGCCCATGCCGCGCGGGAGCTGGCCGAGGAGACCGGCGTCGACCTCCCGGCCCGGCAGCTGGCGCTGTGGGCGGTCACCCGCGGCGCGCACCGGAGCATCGGCCTCGCCCATCTCGCCCCACCGCGTCCGGCGAAGGAGCTGCGGGAGGCATTCGAGGCCATGACGGCCGCCGAACGGACCGCAGGGCGTGTCCCGGAACTGGACCGCATTACCCTGGTGAGCTGCCCGGCCGAGCTGGCCGGACTGGCGGGTCCACACGTGGACTACCTGGAGCCCATCATCCGCCGCTACACGAGCACGGCCAGGTGAGAGAGGCGGCGGGGGAGTTGCGCGAACGAGGAGCCGTCGAGGCGGCCGGAACCGCGCTGGTGGTGCGGCACACACCGGTGGGGCCGCCGGGCGCCGCGGTCGTGGTCCTGCACGGCGGCCGCGAACGCGGCCGGCAGCCGTCGCGGGCCTGGCATGCGGCCGCCCTGCGGATGCGTCCCGTCCTGCGGGCGGCCGTTGCCGCGACGGACCGTCGGGACGTGCTCGTCGCCGAGGTGCGGTACCGCTATCGCGGCTGGAACGCGACCGCCGACCCGGTGCACGACACCGCACGGGCGCTCGACGAGCTGCGAAGGCTGGCGGGCGAGGTGCCGGTGACCCTGGTCGGGCACTCCATGGGCGGCCGAGCGGCACTGCGGGCGGCGGCCGACCCTGCCGTGCACGGAGTGCTCGCGCTCGCCCCGTGGTGCCCGCCCGACGAACCCGTGGCCCACCTCGGCGGGACGCGGATCGTCGTCCTGCACGGAGACCGCGACCGGGTCACCGATCCCGGGGACTCCGCGGCCTACGTCCGACGGGCGCGGGGGACTGCGGCGCAGGCCGGCCTCGTCCTCGTCCGCCGGGGCGATCACGCGATGCTCCGGCGCGGCGGCGACTGGCACCGCGCCACCGGCGCGATCGTCGCCCAACTGCTGCGCCCCGAACCGGTCCGTGAGGGACTCGCCGGCGAGGCCTGCGCGGCGGACGGCCCCCTGCCGTGGTAGGGCCCGGGGGAGTCCGCGCGGGCCTCCTCCGTGCTCCCCTGAGCCCCCTGGTCACCCGCACCATGCCGCATCAGGGACAATACGATGGTGCCGTCGCCGACGGTTGAGCTGTCGAATCGTCAGGCGACGTCGCGCAAGCGTCGATTCGTCCCGTCGGATCGCCGGCCGTGTCCGAAGCAAGTCCTGCCGTGTCGGCCCGCCCGACCGTCCACGAAAGCAGAGCCTCCTCGGTGACCCCCGTCTTCGACGACACCCCGATCTACCACCGTCTCATCACCGAACGCGGTGACATCCCCGCCCAGGTGCGCGGCGAGGCCGAGCGGATCAAGCGAGACCTGGACCGGGTCATGAGCGCCCCGTCCTCCTTCACTCCCGGCCTGCCCGCGCCGCGGGGGTTCTTCGGCTGAGCACGCCCGGATCCGAGGAGATTCGTGAACGAAGGCGAAGTCGGCACCGTGCCCCGGCCGTTGACGCTGCCCGACGGCCGGCCCGCGCTGTCCGCCTGGACGCTCGACCCCGGGATGCGGCACCTCAACCACGGCTCGTTCGGCGCGGTCCCGCGGGTCGCGCAGGAGCGGCAGAACGCACTGCGGGCCGAGATGGAACGCGCCCCCGTGGCGTGGTTCCCGGCGCTGCCCGGACGGCTGGCCGCGGCCCGCGCGGCCGTCGCCGGCCATCTGCGGACCGACGGCCGGGACCTGGCCCTCGTACCGAACGCCAGCGCCGGGGTCGGCATCGTCCACGCCGCTCTGGCCGCCCGCCCCGGCGGGGACATCGTGGTCACCGACCACGGCTACGGCGCCGTCACCATGAGCGCCCAGCGGCTGGCCGACCGCTGGGGAACGCGCGTGCGCACCGCCCGCGTCCCGCTGGCGGCCGACGCCGAGCAGGCGTACGAAGCGGTGCTGGCGGAGGTCGACGACGACGTCGCGCTCATCGTCCTGGACCAGATCACCTCCGCCACGGCCCGCCGGATGCCGGTCGAACGCGTCGGCGCCGAAGCCGCCCGGCGCGGGGTCGCCCTGCTCGTCGACGGCGCACACGCCCCCGGTCTGCTCGCCGCGCCACTGGACGGCCTGGTCTGCGACGCCTGGGTCGGCAACCTCCACAAGTGGGGATGCGCCCCGCGCGGCACGGCGGCCCTCGTCGCGCGCGGTCCGCTGCGCGCGGACCTGCACCCGCTGATCGACTCCTGGGGCGCGGCCGAACCCTTCCCGGACCGCTTCGACCATCAGGGCACGATCGACGCCACCGGCTGTCTGGCCGCGCCCACGGCCCTGGAGTTCATCGACGGCACCTGGGGCTGGGACACCGCCCGCCGCTACATGGACGAACTGGCCGAGCACGGCGCCCGCGTCGTCGCGGAGGCCTTCGGCCGGACCGGGAACCCGGCGGACCCCGTCGACGTCGGGATGCCCGTCCCCGGCATGCGTCTGGTCCGCCTGCCCGACGGCCTGGGAGACAGCCGGGTCGCGGCCGACGCCCTGCGCGACCGGGCGACCGCCGAACTGGGCGTGGAGGCCGCGTTCACCAGCTTCGACGGGCTCGGCTACCTCCGGCTGTCCGCCCACGTCTACAACACCCCCGAGGACTACGAGCACTTCGCCGAGGCCTGTGTGCCCGTCGTCGAGAAGTGGGCCCGCGGGCTCTGAGGCCCGTTGTCAGTGCCGTGCTGAAGGATGCGCAGGTGAGATCAACTTCGCCACAGGCACTCGACGTTCTGCGCATCGTCTCCGATTCGCGCACACCCGTGTTCGTCACCGAGTACGCCAGTGGACGGCGGGTGTACGGCTACTGGCGGCCGTTGGACGCCGTCGGCGGCCGGGGAGGCTGCTACGTGGCGCTGTCCACCGCCGAGTGCGACGAGCTGTACCGGACCGGGCGGATCACCCTCGGCGAGCCGGTCATGGACCCGACGAAGACGACCTATCGGGTCCGCCGCCCTGAGCCTTCGATTGCACGACAACTCTCCGTTGCTTGAGAGGTTTTGAAAGGCGGTCAGGTCTCACAGCAGGTCTTCAGTCAATTCCTGCTTCTTTCATTGACAGCAGAAAATAAGGGCCATAGGTTCCCGGCCATGCCTTCGCTCTCCCGCTCGCACCCCGCCGAGAGGTTCCCCGCCGGCACGCCGGCCGCGTCGCAGATCTTCACCACCGCGCTGTCCCAGGGGCCGCTCACCCGGCTCGAACTGGCCCGCCGGGCCGGGCTGTCCGCGGCGGCCGTCACCAAGGCGGTCCGGCCGCTGATCGAGTCGGGATACCTGGTGGAGGACGCGGACCCGGACGCGCCCGTGGCGCTCGGGCGGCCCGCGAACCTGGTGCGGGTCGACGGCGGCCGCGCCCTGTTCCTCGGGCTCAAGCTCACCGGCGACGAGATCATCGGCGTGCTCACGGACCTGCGCTGCCGGATCCTGCTGGCCCGGCATGTGCCGCTCACCGACCGCGCTCCGAAAGCCGTCCTGACCTCGGTCGCGGAGATCGTGCGGGAGCTGCTGACGGAGGCGGACGGCTACGGCGTACGCGTCATGGGACTCGGCATCGCCGTCTCCGGCGACGTCGACCGCGGGGAGGGCGTGGTCCGCTACTCGCCGTTCCTCGAGTGGCGTGACGTACCGCTGGCCGAACTCGCCTCCACCGTCACCGGCCTGCCGGTCACCGTCGACAACGACGTACGGGCCCTCACCGTCGCCGAGCAGTGGTTCGGCGCCGGCGTGGGCCTGTCGGACTTCGCCGTGGTGACCGTCGGCGCGGGCATCGGCTGCGGCCTCGTGGTCCACGGCCGGGTGGTCGCCGGGGCGCACGGCGTGGCCGGCGAGATCGGCCATGTCACCGTCGACCCGAACGGGCCGCTCTGCCACTGCGGCAACCGCGGCTGCGTCGAGGCCGTGGCCGCGGACCCGGCGATCCTCGCCCGGATCCGCGAACGGACCGGCGTCGAGGTCACAGGCACCGCCGAGGCCGTCGAACTCGCCCGCCGGGGCGACCCCGAGGCGCGCGAGGCGTACGCCAGGGCGGGGGAGGCGATCGGCCGCGGCATCGCCACCGTGGCCAACCTCCTCGGCCCGGAGCGGGTGGTCATCTCCGGCGAGGGCCTCGCCGCCCACGACCTGTTCGCCGAGCAGATCCGCAGCGCCTTCGCGGCGGCCGCGTTCGGCTCGGCCGCGCAGTGCGACGTCCAGACCCGTCCGCTGCCCTTCGAGGAGTGGGCGCGGGGCGCCGCGGCCACCGCCATCCAGTCCTTCATCACCGACCCCGACTGACAGACCCCGCACCCGCACCCCCACCGTCACCCCCACCCCCAGGAGGTACGACCCATGCGGTCACCCTCGCACTCCGCCCTGCCCGCACGCGCCCTGAGGGCGGTCAGAGCCGTCCGGGCCGTCCGGGCCGTGGTCGTCCTGGCGCTCGCCGCCGGCACCGCGACCGTCGCCCCCGCGGCCCATGCCGAGACGCTCGCGCCTGCCGCGCCCGGGATCGCCGCGAAGCCCTACATGGGCTGGTCGAGCTGGAGCATGCAGTCCTCCAAGTACCCGGGCCTGAACCCCGACGGCGACTACAGCTACCTCACCGAGGCGAACGTGCTGAAGCAGGCCGACGCCCTCGCCGGGAAGCTGAAGAAGTACGGCTACGAGTACGTCAACATCGACGCCGGCTGGTGGATGGACAAGGCATGGAAGGCGGGGTTCGACCAGTACGCCCGCCAGCGGGCCGACCCGCAGCGCTTCCCCCAGGGCATGAAGGCGGTCGCCGACCACGTGCACGCCAAGGGCCTCAAGGCCGGCATCTACCTGCCCGTCGGCCTGGAGAAGGGGGCGTACGCCGACGGCAAGGCCCCGATCTGGAACGCCGACGGCTGCACCACCGCCGACATCGTGCACTCCGATCTGCGCACCACCAACGGCTGGGACAGCGCCTACAAGATCGACTTCTCGAATCCCTGCGCGCAGAAGTACATCGACTCCCAGGCCCGGATGTTCGCCGACTGGGGCTATGACTTCCTCAAGCTCGACGGCGTCGGACCCGGCTCCTTCAAGAGCGGCGACAACTACGACAACATCGCCGACGTGGCCGCCTGGCAGAAGGCGATCGCCGCCACCGGCCGTCCGATCCATCTGGAGGTGTCCTGGTCCCTCGACATCGGACACGCCGCCGACTGGAAGAAGTACAGCAACGGCTGGCGGGTCGACACCGACGTCGAGTGCTACTGCAACACCCTGGTCTCCTGGGAGAACTCCGTCGACGACCGCTTCGACGACACCCCGGCCTGGACCCGGCACGCCGGCCCCGGCGGCTGGAACGACCTCGACTCGCTCGACGTCGGCAACGGGGCGATGGACGGTCTGACCAAGGCCGAGCGGCAGACCTACGCCACCCTCTGGGCCATCGCCAAGTCCCCGCTCTACACCGGCGACGACCTCACCCGCCTGGACTCCTACGGTCTGTCCCTGCTCACCAACCGTGAGGTCATCGCCGTCAACCAGGGCGACACGCCGCCCGCGCACCCGGTCACCCCGTCCGACCCCCAGCAGGTCTGGGCCGCGAAGAACCCCGACGGCACCTACACCGTCGCCCTGTTCAACCTGGCCGACGCGCCGGCCTCGGTGAGCGCCGACTGGACGACGCTCGGCTTCACCGGCAAGGCGTCGGTCCGCGACCTGTGGAACCACGAGAACCTCGGCGCGTACAAGAACGGGATCACCCAGGCACTGCCCGCCCACGGCTCCCGCCTGTTCACCGTCACCCCGCGCGGCGCCACGCTGACGTACAACGGCCATGAAGCCGAGGCCGCGGCGAACACCCTCGCCGGGAACGCCTCCGTCGCCGACTGCTCGACCTGCTCCGACGGCAAGAAGGTCGGCAACCTCTACCTCGGCGGCAAGCTCACCGTGAACGACGTCGTGGTCGACAAGGCCGGTGTCTACCAGGTCAAGGTCGCCTACATCAGCGGCGACGCCCGCTCGCTGGACGTCTCGGCGAACAGCGGCGGCGCCGTCCGGCACAAGTTCCCGTCCACCGGCGACTGGGGGACCGTGTCGGTCGTCCATGTGCCCGTGACGCTCAAGGCCGGCGTCAACACGATCACTTTCGACAGCGGTTCGGGCTACGCGCCGGACATCGACCGGATCGACGTACCGAAGTCCTCCTGAACACTCCGGGGCCCCGCGCCGTCCGCGGGGCCCCTTCTCAGACTTCTGGAGCCGTCATGAACCCCCGCCCCAGCAGAAGAACCCTGCTCTCCCTCGCCGCGACGACCGGAGCCCTTGCCACGCTCCCGACCTTCACCGCCACCGCGGCACCTCAACGTCCCTCTGCGTCAACGGTGTTCGAGGGCGATCCGCGCCACCAGCTGTGGTGGCAGGCCCCCGCCGACGACCACTCCATGATCGAACAGGGCCTGCCCGTCGGCAACGGCCGCCTCGGCGCCCTCGCGAGCAACGATCCGGGCCGCGAACTCCTGCTGGTCACCGACGCCACCATGTGGACCGGCGGCCTCAACGACACGCTGGACGCCGACGGCCAATTCCCCTACGGCCGCGCCGACTTCGGATCCTTCACCCTGCTCGCCCGGCTGACCGTGGAGATCCCCGACCACGACCTGTCCGGCGTCAACGGCTACCGCCGCACCCTCGACCTCGCCCAGGCCGTGCTCACGACGACCTACGTCCGCTCCGGGGTGACGTACCGGCGGCAGATCTTCGCCAGCCGCCCCGACGACGTGATCGTCCTGCACTTCACCCAGAGCGGCGGCGGCCGCTACACCGGATCGGTGACCCTGGACGGCACGCACGGCGAGACCGGAACGGGAGCGGAGTCGTTCGGCGCGTCCCTCCCGAACGGCCTGCGCTACGGCGCCGCCGTCACCGCGCACGGCAGCGGCGGCAGGGTCCGGGTGAACGGGACCCGGATCGACTTCACGGGCTGCACCGACCTCACGGTGGTGGTCAGCGGCGGCACCGACTACGCACCCGACGCCGAGGCGAAGTACCGCGACCCGTCGCTCGACCCGCAGAAGCTGGCCCGGACGAAGGTGCGCGCGGCCGCCGCCCACTCCGTCCCCACGCTGCTGCGCACCCATGTCGCCGACTACCGAGCCCTGTACGGCCAACTCGACCTCTCACTCGGCGAGTCCACCGCCGAGCAGCGCTCCCTGGACACCTGGCAACGCCTCACGGCACGCGCCCGCGACACGACGCCGGACCCCGAACTCGAAGCCTCCTACCTTCAGTTCGGCCGCTATCTGATGATCTCCGGATCCCGCGGCAGCCTCCCGCTCAACCTCCAGGGACTGTGGCTCGACGGCAACGACCCGGACTGGATGGGCGACTACCACACCGACATCAACCTCCAGATGAACTACTGGATGGCCGACCGCACGGGCCTGTCCCAGTGCTTCGACGCCCTCACCGACTACTGCCTCGCCCAACTGCCCTCCTGGACCGCGCTCACGCGCTCCCTGTTCGACGATCCCCGCAACCGCTATCGCAACTCCACCGGCAAGAACGCCGGTTGGACGGTCGCGATCTCCACCAACCCGCACGGCGGCATGGGCTGGTGGTGGCACCCCGCAGGCAACGCCTGGCTGGCCAACACCCTGTGGGAGCACTACGAGTTCACCCGCTCACGCGCCCATCTGGCCAGGATCTACCCGCTGTTGAAGGGCGCCTGCGAGTTCTGGGAGGCACGGCTGCTGCCGACGACCCTCCCCGGCTCCGCACAGGAGGTCCTCGTCGCCGACAGCGACTGGTCGCCCGAACACGGCCCGCTCGACGCCCAGGGCATCACCTACGCCCAGGAGTCGGTGTGGGAGCTGTTCGGCCACTACGGCGCCGCCGCCGGGGAGCTGGGGGAGGACGCCGCCTACGCCGACACCATCGCAGGCCTGCGCAAGCGGCTGTATCTGCCCGAGGTGAGCCCCAGGACCGGCCGGCTGCAGGAATGGATGTCCCCGGACGACCTCGGCGAGACCACCCACCGCCATCTCTCCCCACTGGTCGGCCTCTTCCCCGGCGACCGGATCCGCCCCGACGGATCCACGCCGAAGGACATCGTCGACGGCGCCACCGCCCTCCTCACCGCGCGCGGCATGAACAGCTTCGGCTGGGCGAACGCCTGGCGCGCCCTGTGCTGGGCCCGCCTGAAGAACGCGGAGAACGCCTACCAACTGGTCGTGAACAACCTGCGCCCGTCGACGGGCGGCGGCAACGGCACCGCCTTCAACCTGTTCGACGTCTACGAGGTCGAACCGGGCCGGGGCATCTTCCAGATCGACGCCAACTTCGGCACGCCCGCCGCGATGAGCGAGATGCTCCTGTACTCCCGCCCCGGACACCTGGAACTCCTGCCCGCCCTGCCCGCGGCCTGGGCCGCCGCCGGACATGTCACCGGCCTGCCTGCCCGTGGCGGTTTCGTCGCCGACCTGCGCTGGCGCGACGGCACACCCACCTCGCTGCGGCTGCGCAGTGTCGGCGGCCGGACCACGACGGTGACGTACGCGGGGACCTCCCGGACCGTGGACCTGCGACCGGGGGAGTCCGTCACGCTGAAGGGCTTCACCCGATGACGGCCCGTCGCTCGCCGGTGCGGCTGTTCGTCGCCGTCCTGTCGGCCGTCGCCCTGCTCCAGGCCCTCCCGGCGGCCCATGCGGCCGAACCCCGGCACGACGTCATCACCTGGGGCGCGTCCGCCGACCGGATGGGTGAGGGCGTCGCCGACCGCGGCTACCGGCTCGTGGTGCGCACCAGCGTCGGCGGCAGCGACCTGCGGATCCGGCTCACCAACGCCTTCGGCGACCGTCCGGTGACCTTCGACAGCGTGTACGCGGGGGTGCGGCAGCAGGGCGCGGCACTGGTGCCCGGCAGCAACCGGCGGCTGAGTTTCGGCGGCGCGGACTCCGTCACGATCCCCGCCGGCGGCACGGCGCTGAGCGACGCGCTGCCCGGCAGCCTGCCCGCCGCGACCGACCTGGCGGTCAGCCTGCACTCATCGGACGCGGCGGGCCCGGCGAGCGGTCACGGGATGGCCATGCAGACGTCGTACATCGCCCAGGGCGACCACACCGCCGAGGAGAGCGCCGAACGGTGGACCGGGGCGATCGGCTCGTGGTTCTACCTCGACGCCGTCTCCGTGCGCGCGAACGCGTCGACGGGCGCGGTGGTCGCGCTCGGCGACTCCATCACGGACGGCTGGCAGTCCACGTCCGATCTCGACCGCCGCTGGCCCGACTACCTCGCCCGCCGGCTGCAACAGGCGAAATCCCCGATCAAGGGGGTGGCGAACGAGGGGATCTCCGGCAACAAGGTCCTCGCGGACGGACTCGGCCAGAGCGCGCTGAACCGGCTCCAGCGGGACGTGCTGTCCCACCCGGGCGTGCGCACGGTGTTCCTCTTCGAGGGCGTGAACGACATCAAGGCCCACACCGGAGTGACGGCCCAGGACCTGATCGCCGGCTACCGGGAGATCGTCCGCCGGGTGCACGCGGCGGGCAAGTGCGTCGTCGGCGCCACCGTGGCCCCCTTCAAGGGCTGGTCGGAGTGGGACCCGGCCGCCGAGTCCGTACGCCAGGAAGTCAATGCGTTCATCCGCACCGGCGGGGAGTTCGACGCCGTCACCGACTTCGACCGCATCCTGCGCAGCCCCTACGACGCTGAGCGGATCCTGCCCTTCTTCGACGGCGGCGACCATCTGCACCCCAACGACAAGGGGATGCAGGCGATGGCCGACGCGGTGGACCTCACGGCACTCGACTGCCCCTGATCGCGTGACCGAGCGGCGCGTAACCGGGCGGCGCCTACCTGGGCAGTGCGTACCCGGGCAGCTCCCGCCCGGGCTGAGGGGGCGGCGAAAGCGAGGCATGGTGGAGTCATGATCGTGCTCGCCGTGCTCTTCGCCGTCCTGGGCGCCGCCAGCAACGCGGTGGGCACGGCCTTCCAGCGCAAGGCCGCCGCCACGGTGGCGCGGGGCGGCGGAGTGCGGCTGCTGCTCGCGCTCGCGCGGCGGCCCGCCTGGGCGATCGGCATCGCGGGCGTGACGGGGGCCGCGGTGTTCCAGGCCCTGGCCCTGATCAACGGACCCATGGCCCTGGTCCAGCCCGTGTTCATCCTCGAACTTCCGTTCGCCCTGCTGGTGGCGGTGCCCCTGCTGCACCGCCGGCTGTCGGCAGCCGCCTGGTGGGCCGTCGGGGCGGTGGTGGCCGGACTCGCCCTGCTCCTGGCCGCGGCGGCCCCCTCCGGCGACCGGCACCAGGCCGCCATGGACTGGTGGATCCCGGTACTGGTCGTCGTCATGGCGGTGATGGCCGGCGCGGCTCTCCTGGCCCGCTCCGCGTCCTCGCCGTTGTTCCGGGCAGCCGCGCTGGCGTCGGCCGCGGCGGTGGGCAACGCCCTGACGGCAGCTCTCCTGAAGTCGGCGACAGGCCGTCTCGCCGACGGCGGCCTGTCCGCCTTCCTCAGCGCCTGGCAGACCTACGGCTTCGCGATCACCGGGGTGGCGGCACTCCTGCTGCTGGAGAACGCGCTGCAAGCCGGCCCCCTGGCCGCCTCCCAGCCCGCGCTGACCATCGGTGACGCCGCGGTGAGTCTCCTGCTGGGCGTCGTGCTCTTCGAGGAGCAGATCCGCACGGGCTGGTGGCTGCTGCCCGAGGCGATCGGCGTGCTCCTCATCCTCTGGGGCGTACTACGGCTGACCCGCGTGGTGCCGCACCTCGCCGACGTCGTCCACTGAAGCCGGACGGTCAGCGGCCGCCGCGCCCGTGGGTGAGGCGCTTCAGCACCGCACCCGCCATGGCTTCCTCCCCCTTGGCGTTGGGGTGTGCGGGAGCGGCCGGCGAGGCGGGCTGCAACGGCTCGATCCAACGGACGGCCGGGGACTTGCACATGTCGTGGCCGATGGTCGGACCGTAGGTGTCGACGTACTCCACGTGGTTCCAGCGGGCCACCAGACGGAGCATCAGGTTGAGACGCTTCTCGGTGTCCCGGAGGTAGGGGAAGTCCCCTGTCGCGAAGGGCACCGACGGCGCACAGCCGCTGCCGTCGTCGGGCAGCAGGTCCGGATAGCCGACGAGGAGCACCCGGGCGCGCGGGGCCCGGTCGTGCACGGCCTCCAGCACCCGTGCGATCTTGGGCGCGGTCTTGGCGATCGTGACGCTGAGCTGGTCGACGCCGGAGGCGCCGTAGTGGCGCCGGCACGGATCGCCGGTCGGGTCCGTCGGAGCCAGCTGCGCGCAGGTGCCGATGATGGTGCCGAAGCCGATGTCGTTGCCGCCGATCTGCACGGTGACGACGTCGCTGTTGCGGCCCACCGCGTCGAGCTGCGGGCCGTTGGTGCCCTGTGGCTTCCACATGTGCTCGGTCGTCGCCCCGCTGCAGCTGACGTCCTTGAACTGGCTCACCCGTAGCTGCCCGGCCACGATCGACGGGTAGTTGTGGTCGGAGCGCGCGCAGTTGGCGTCCACCTGCCGGGGGATGAAGGGGCCGGAGGTGTAGGAGTCGCCGAGCGCGACGTACTGGCTGTCACGCCCCCCGCCGTGCGCCGCGGCGGGCACCGTGGAGGCGGCGACCAGCGCGCAACCCCCCAGCGCTGCCAGGAGGGTGACGCCCTTTCGGCGGTTGATCCGGCTCGCCTTGCCCACGTTGCTCTGCATCGCGTTCCTCCCCCTTGAACCGACGCCTGACCGACGACGCCGTCACGTACGGCCGTTGTACCGTTCGACGGGGCTTGTATACCGCCGGGTAGGTCGCCGGGGCCAGAGCCGGGAGCGTACGCGTTCGCCGAGGGCTCGAAACCGTCGACGACTTGGCCGACTCATGGAGTGGAACCGGGATGCCTGACGGATGGCAGTGGGACCGCACCCTGTTCCAGGGCAGCGCGGCCCATTACGAGCGCGGTCGGCTCCCCTACGCCCCGGGCTTCGCCGACACACTGGCGACGGCCCTCGGACTGGACGGCCGGGGCAGACTCCTCGACGTCGGCTGCGGCCCGGGCATCGTGCTGCTCCCGATGGCGCGGTTCGTCACCGAGGCGGTCGGCCTCGACCCGGACGAGGACATGCTCACCGAGGCCCGGCGACAGGCCGGACGACGCGGGGTGACCAACGCACGGTGGGTGGTCGCCCGCGCCGAGGACCTCCCGGCGGGGCTGGGCGCGTTCCGGGCCGTGGTGTTCGCCCAGTCCTTCCACTGGACGGATCGCGATCGCGTCGCGGCCACCGTGCTGGAGATGCTGGAGCCGGGTGGTGCGTTCGTCCACATCAGTGACCTCAAGGACCCGCCCGCCGACCCGAGGCCGCTGCCCTCGCCCGAACCCCCGTACGACCGGATCCGCGATCTGGTGCGCGGATACCTGGGGCCGGTGCGCCGAGCGGGGCAGGGCACGCTCGTGCACGGCACGCCGGACCGGGAGGACCTCGTCATCGCCCGGGCGGGATTCGGGCCCGTCGAGCGACACGTCGTGCCTGCCGGGGACGTCGTCGACCGCACGGCGGACGACATCGTCGCGTGGACGTTCTCCCGATCCGACTCCGCGCCGCACCTGTTCGGCGACCGGCTGGCGGACTTCGAGCGGGAGCTGCGCGCGCTGCTGCGGCAGACGGCAGCACCCGGGAGCGGCTTCGCGGAGCGACTTCCGGCGACCGAGATCAGGATCTGGCGCAAACCACAGGATCGAGCCTGACGAAACCTGTCGACCCCGACCATCACGGTGATCTGCGTCACGCGGGCCGTCTTCGCTGTGATGATCTTCAGCCCCGGAGCGCTGTACGCGGAGGGGGCCCGCGAGACGGGTGTGCCCCGCGTGCCATGTCTTCTGTGGCCTTACCGGCCGTCTTTGGGGGTTTTCGTCGTGAGTCGTCGTTCGTCGCATGCGTACAGACCATTGAGCCTGAAACGGCGCGCGTGGCTGACGCTGGGCGCGGTCGTCCTGGGCGGTGGCGGTGTGGTGACCTACGCGGTCGCCAGCCCCTCCGACCATTCCGAGGCCTCGGGCCGGTCCAAGCGGCCGGTGAAGGTCTACGACGTGGGTCTGAAGAGCGCCGCGGGCGACCGCCGTGAGCTGGCGCGCACGGGCACCGCGCAGTTCTCGATGCTCGGCGTCTCCTGGACGGGGGCCGCGAAGCGGCTCGACGGCACGGCGCAGGTCCGCACCCGCAGCCTGACGAGCGGCGAATGGAGCGCCTGGCACGACCTGGACGTGGACGTCGACCCGCTGGACCGTCCGGAGCCCGGGGTGCGCGGCGCGTCCGAGCCCCTGTGGGTCGGCCCCTCGGACGGCGTGCAGGTACAGGTCGTCCGCAAGAACGGCACCACGAGCACTTCGCTGCCCAAGGGCATGGAGGTCAACCTCGTCGACCCGGGTGTGGTGACCGCGGCCGAGGCCAAGGTCGACGCGCCGGAGCCGGCCGCGTTCGTCGCCGACGAGACCCCCGACCCCACGGACACCGCTTCCACCGAGTCCACCGACTCCGCCTCTCCGACCGACAGCGCCACCTCGACCCCGACGGACAGTCAGACCACCGCGTCCGCCGAGCCGACCGACACCACGACCTCGGCCACGCCGACGGACTCGGGTTCCCCGTCCGCCACGCCGAGCACGACCCCGAGCCCGACGGCCACCGTGCCCACCGCGCCGTCGTCCACCGTCCCCGAACCGCCGATCACCTCACGGGTCGGCTGGGGCGCGGACGAGTCGATCAGCCCCGAGGCGCCGGAGTACAACGCGGACGTCAAGGCCGTCTTCGTCCATCACACCGACGGGGCCAACGACTACTCCTGCACCGCCGACTCGGCGTCGATCGTGCGCGCCATCTACGCCTACCACGTGCAGGTCAGCGGCTGGAAGGACATGGGCTACAACTTCCTGGTCGACAAGTGCGGCACGATCTTCGAAGGCCGTAAGGGCGGCGTCGACCTGCCGGTGTTCGGCGCCCACACCTACGGCTGGAACCGGGAGGCCGCGGGCGTCGCGGTGCTCGGCGACTACACCACCGCCAGCCCCTCCAGCGCCGCCCTCGCCTCGGTCGCCCGCCTGGCCGCCTGGAAGCTGGGCCAGTACGGCGCCGACCCCGCCGGGACCGTCCAGCTCACCTCTGGCGCCACCCAGAAGAACTTCTCCGGCACCGCCTTCACCGCGGGCACCAAGTACACCTTCCAGCGCATCTCCGGGCACCGGGACGGCTACAACACCCTGTGCCCCGGCGGTCTGCTCTACGACCAGCTGCCGACCATCCGCGCCTGGGCCGCCGGCCCCGTGCAGGGGTTGAAGGTCGCCTCGGTGAGCGGCGCGACCCTGTCCGGCTCGACGTACTACACCAAGGGCGCGATCACCGCGCGCTGGTCGACGACCACGCCCGGCACGCTCATCTCCAGGACCGAACTGCTGGTCGACGGCAAGATCGCGGCCACCGCCGCCGGCACCGCCACCTCCGCGAGCGCGACCCTGGCCGCGGGCAGCCACACCGTCGCCGTACGGGCCGTCCACCAGTCCGGCAAGGCGACGACCACCGCCGCGCTCACGGTCGTGGCCGACACCGCCGCCCCGACCTTCACCACCGCCCCGAAGCTCTCCCTGCGCACCGGCGTCGTCACCGCCACGGCCGTCCCGGTCACCCTCGGCTGGAAGGCCGTCGACGACAAGGCGCTGCGGGAGGTGAGGCTGCTGGCCCCCACCACGGCCACGTTCGGCCCGACCGTCACCGCCTCCAGCCGCACCGCCAAGCCCGGCGCCGCCGCCACCTGGTCGATGCAGGCCTATGACTATGCGGGCAACTACCGCGCCTCCTCGGCCTCCTACACCCCGGCGATCCTCCAGGAGACCTCCGCGGCCAAGTCCGGTGCCTGGACCGCCCGTTCCTCCACCAGCTACCTCGGCGGCAAGTCGTACTCCAGCGCAGCCAAGGGCGCGAGCCTCACCTGGACCTTCACCGGGCGCTCCGCCGCCTGGGTGGTCTCCCGCGCCGCCACCTCGGGCCAGGCGTACGTCTACGTCGACGGCGCCAAGGTCGCGACCGTCGACCTGAAGTCCGCCACCACCCTCTACCGGCAGGCGGTCTGGACGAAGACCTGGTCCACCGCCGCCAAGCACACGGTCAAGATCGTCGTCGTGGGCACCGCGGGCCGCCCGACCGTCACCACCGACGGGCTCGTCCACATCAAGTAGGCGCGATGGGTGTCGTCCACCTCAGGGTGTGGGCGACACCCGTCTTCCCGATTGTCGAACGCCGTCGGCAGCACGCCTGCCACCATCGCCGTGTCGGGGAACGGCCGGAACGGAAGGCGGCGTGGAACATGATCGAGTGGGTGTCCCTGAGGCCAGGTACCAGGCCCGTGCCCCAGCCCGTCGCCACCCCGCTGGTGTGGGCCACGGCCTTCGGCGGTGCGCTGATCCTGGTGGCGCTGCACAACATCCTGCTGGGCACGGACCGGCCGGGGCTCGCGCTGGCGGCGCTGTCCGCGCTGGCGGCCTTACTGGGGCTGTGCGCCCGCTTCACCGCGGCCCCCGGCACCGCCGTCCTGTGCTGGCTGATGCTCAACGGGTTCGCCGTCCCGCCCGCCGGCACCCTCACCTGGGCCGGCGACCGGGACGCGTTCTGGCTGAGCTGCCTGTGCGCCGCGGCCCTCGTCGGCACCGCGCTGGCCCGGATCCTCGACGCCCGCGCCGCCTATCGCCGTATCGCGGCGACGGCGCCCGCTCCGGCGACGGACCCGGAGGACGCAACGGCGGACGGACCGACCTGATCGCCGACTCGACGATGCGCACGGCGACATGGCCCGAGCACAGGCGCGACGGCGAGGGTCTCGCGCGGCGATCCGACCCTGTCCCCGAGTTCCCGAACACGACTACCCGGCCGAGGGGTCGGGATCGGCGGTCTTCGCCGTCGCGTCCTGATGGCGCAGTGCCTGGCGGACGGACCACACCACGGCCACGAAGGGCACGGCCACGACCGCTCCGATCACGCCGGCCGCGACCGCTCCGCCGGTGACCGACAGGGCGACCACCACCGGATGCAGCCGGACGGCCCAGCTCATCACGATCGGGTGCAGCAGATGGCCCTCGATCTGACCGATGATCACGATCAGCGCCACGACCACCGCCGCGGTGAGCACCCCCTTCGACGCGAGTGCGACGACGGCCGCGACGGAGAGCGCGATGGGCGAGCCGATCAGCGGGATGAACGCGGCGGTGAATTCCAGGAGTGCCAGCGGCACCGCGAGCGGGACGCCCAGCAGGGACAGGGCGATGCCGACGAGGACCGCGTTGGTGGCGGCGACCAGCAGGATGCCATGGGTGTAGCCGGTGAAGGTCCGCCAGGCCGTCCGGCCCGCGAGTGCCACCCGGCCCTGCGCCGGCGGCGGCAGCTGGTCGCAGAACCAGCGCCACTGCCGGTCGCCCGAGTGGGTGAAGAAGACCGAGCAGAACAAGGCGAGGGCGAGGACGGTCAGCACCTCGAGGAGTCGGCTCGCGCCGCTCAGCGCGGTGCTGATGACCGTGGAGCGGTGGCTGGAGAGCAGCCTGCCGATCCGGGACCGGACGTCGTCCAGCGCCCCCGGCTCCAGCCGGAAGGGCGGATCCTCCAGCCGGTGCTCGATCCGGTCGAAGCCCGAGACGAACTCCCGCTCGAGTCCGGTCCGCTGTCCGGCGACGGTCTCGCCCACCAGAGCCAGGCCGCCGAGGACGAGGACGATCCCCGCGACGACGGCGACCGCGACCGCGAGCGGCCGGGGCAGGACACGGGAGAGCAGGTCGGCCAGGGGCTTCAGCACGGCCGTGATGACGAGACCGAGAAAGACCGCGACGGCGATGCGATGGAACTGTCCCAGCACGGAGAACGCGGCCTGCACGACGACGCCGACCACCAGGATGCGCCAGGCGTACGCGGCGGCGCTCCGCAGCGTGCGCGGCACGCGGGTCTGCGTACCGCCGGTCCGGCCGGGCGGTGACGCGGGCGGGTCGGAGTGGGGGGACATGCCCCTCTTCGTTCCACCCGCGGCCCGGCGGCCCACGCGGACGGCCGCGGATTCCCCCGAAGGCCTGGCGGCGCCCGTTCTCGGCCCGGCTCCTCAGACGAGCTGGTAGCCACGCAGGTTGGTGAGCAGGAGATAGCAGTCCTGCAGGGACCCGGAGGTGTCGCCGAGGGAGCGGTAGATGCCCCACTTCGGGCGCACCCGGTCGGCGAGGAAGGTGTCGACGCCGGTCTTCGAGGCGTCGACGACGGTGGTCGAGCCGCTCTTGAGGATCCAGCGCACCGAGCCGGCCGAGCCGTCGCCGACCTTGATCTGGAAGTCGACGTCGGTCCATTTGTCGTGCAGGGGCGCGAGGTCGGTGCGGCCCACCAGGATGTCCTGCTCGAACAGCTTGAGCTCGATGGTCTGCACCCCGTTCACCCGCCGCAGCGACTGCACGACGATCGGCGAGGTGCCGGTGCCCGGCTGCTTCATCTGCATGATGTGCGTGAAGGTGGTGGTTGCCTTCAGGGAGCTGGGGATGTACATCGAGTACGTGACCCGCCAGGTCTGTCCCGAGGTCCACTTGAGGTAGTCGCTGCCGCTGCCGTTGCGCAGACCGGTGACCTCCTGACGCTGACGGTCGGTGGAGGTGTCCCGGTCGCCCATGTGCATGTTGAAGCGCCAGTTGTTGCCGGTGGCGAAGATGTGCGGCTGACCCGATGTGTGGGAGTCGGCGCGGTCGTCCTCGATCGTCTCGAAGGCGCCCAGGCCGGCGCTGCTCGCCGACGGCGCCCACTTCTGCTGCCAGGCGGCGGCGTGGGCGGTGCCGGGCAGGCCGCCGACCGTGACCGCCGCCGCACCGCCGAGTGCCGCGCCGAGCAGGGTCCTGCGGGACGCGTTGCGGGATGTGCTCATGATGGACTCACCTCGTTCTCGTTCATATACATGGACAGAGTTCATGCATCAGATTGAGGGGCGTGGAACAGAGTCCCGGTCGGACCGGGCACGGTCAATGGTCCGGACCGATGAGGCCGGATCGGTTTCCGGCCAATCTCCGCGGCGGTGAAAGCTTCGCCCGCGAAACCCTCCCGGCTCAGGCGCCGGGCAGTCCCCAGCGGGGTGCGTCCTCGTTCGCGCGCACGGGTGCGACGGTCAGGTCGGGGCGGTCGCCCCTGGCGGTGATCAGCGCCGACTCGCCCTTGCGCAGCGGGACATGGACGGCGCCGTCGCCGGCCTCGGAGTGCCGCAGGACGCGGCCCCGCCGGTCACGGACATCGACCGGTCCCGGGATCCCGTGCCGTACGACGCAGTCGGCGCCCGCCTCGCTGACCAGCCGCACCCAGCGGGTGGCGCCGCCCTGGCGGCGGGCGCTCAGCAGGAAGGCGCCCTGGGTGCGGAAGTCGTGCACGACGAGGTCCGCCCAGGCGGCGGGCAGTGCGGGGAACACCCTGATGATCCCGCCCCAGGACTGGCAGACCATGTCGTGCAGGGACTGGGCCGCCGACAGGGGCGTCTCGATGACCGGGCCCGACTCCTGGTACATGGTGTTGGGCTTGATGAAGCGGGTCATGAGCTCGCCGAGGTACCGCAGCGCGTCCTCACCCTTGCCGAGCAGTGCGGAGATCGAGGCGGCGCCCGTGAACGTATAGCCCTGGAGAGCCCCCTCGAAGCCCACCCAGTGCGCCAACGACCGCTCGATCAGGGCGCGTTCGTCGGGCGTGCGGCCGGTCACCTCGTACAGCGGGTAGACGGCGAGCAGGTGCGAGTAGTGGCGGTGGGACTTCGCGAAGGGGATGTCCGCGCCGATCATGAAACCGTTCGCGTCCGTCGGATACGCCGCCCGCTTCGCCAGCACCTCGCGCCAGCGGGGGGCCGACGGGTCCTGGACGCCGAGGAGTTCGGCGGATTCGAGCAGGGTGCGGCAGCCCCAGGTCAGGAGCATCAGGTCGTAGTTGCAGTCGCGCGAGTCGCCGCCGTACTCGGGGGAGAAGGTCGCGGGCAGGTGCAGTCTGCCGTCCGGTCCGGGCTCCAGGAAGTGCAGGTAGTAGTTGATCGCCTTGCGGAGGAGGGGGTAGAGGACGTCCCGGAGGATCGACCTGTCCATTGTGTGGCGGTAGCTGAGCCAGACGTTGTGCAACGCCCAGGTCAGATTGCCGACTTCGGGGGTCGGCGGGTCCTGGCCGGGGACGCCGACGCCGTACCCCATCAGGGCGCTGGCCGCGCCGTTGACCAGGTGGGGGTCGGTGGTGCGGGGGATGCCGAGCGAGTCGGTGCGGTACGGCGTCGGCACCTCGGCCGCGAGGTTGTCCCGGAACTCGCTCAACGCCCTTGTGATCGCGTCGAGTTCGAGATGGTTGGAGCCGTGGATGAGCCAGTACTCCAGCTGGGCGTTGAGGTTCCACCAGGTGTTGGGCCAGGGCGTGGGCTCCAGCCAGGGGCCGCTCGTCGCCATCACCGGAGCGTCGCGGCGGGCCGCGGAGGCGGTCTTGTAGAGCTGGATCCAGTAGAAGCGCTGGATACGGGCGTCGGGGACGGACAGGAAGCTCTTGCGGTAGTACGCGTGCCACCACGCGCGATGGCTCACGGCCAGGGCGGAGTACGGCAGCAGGGCCGCGGCACGGACCGCCCCCAGGGCTCGCTCCAGGGCTGTGCTCCGCGGGAACGAGTGCGCGACGTGCACGTAGAGCGTCCGCGTCCGGCCCCTGGTCCGCTCCCGCCAGGCGGTGACGTGCTGTCCGCCCGCCAGCAGTGGCTGCACGGCGGCCGTCACCCCGCCGTGGTCGGCGACCTGCGCGGGCGGGTTGCCCCGGTAGCCGTCCGGCAGCGGCTTGAACGCGGCTCGTGGACTGATCGCGTCCGCCGGGTGGAACACCCAGCGGAAACCGCGCTCGCCCGTGCTCGGCGTCACCTCCACGGCGAGGACCGAGCGGTCGTTGTGGACCAGGGCGCGCAGCGACAGAGTGCCCTTGTCGGTGGTGAGCGTGCCGGTCAACTCGGCCTCGTGCAGCGACAGTCGCCAGTCCAGACCGGTGATCGCCCCCACCGGCTCCAGGGTGAAGTAACCGATCGGCAACCGGGCCAGGCCGAAGAGGGAGCCGAACTCCGGCCGGTGGTCCTGCACTTCGGAGTGCTGGACGTTGAAGCGCACGGCCGTCGACGCCGCGCCCGGCTCGGCGCTCGGCTCCGCGTAGATCCCGGAGCCGAGGAGGCCGTTGCCGAGGAACGGGCCCTCGTACCAGGTCGTCGGCATCCGCTGCCAGACGAGGTCGGCGTCGTCGAGAACGACCCGCCAGGGGTCCTCACGGGTCGTGGCCGTCTCGGCGCGGTCGGCCGCGCTCGCCCGGGCGGCCGACAGGCCGGTGGCCAACACCGCGCCGCCCACGGCGGATCCGGTGGCGAGGACGGTACGTCTGGACGGGTCGGGCGCGGCGGGGCAGGGCACGGTGCCTCCAGGCAGGCTCGGCGATTCATCGGAGCTATCCCGTGGCGCAACATAGGGAAGGGGATGATGTACGTCAATGCACTGCGAGAGATCCGATCTATCCGACCTGCCGGGGGCCGACAGCCAAGGGCCGTGGGCAGTGTGAGCAGGGCCTGCCCTGCGCCGCGCGGACCGTGCGCCGTGGCTCAGCCGAAGCGGCCCGCCACATAGTCCGCCGTCCGCGGGTCCTTCGGGGCGCCGAAGACATCGGTCGTGGGGCCGGCCTCGACGATGCCGCCCGGGGTGCCCTGTTCGGCGAGGAAGAACGCGCACTGCTGGGAGACGCGGGCGGCCTGCTGCATGTTGTGGGTGACGATCACGACCGTGACCTGCCCGGCCAGCTCCTGGACGGTCTCCTCGACGCGGCGGGTGGAGGTGGGGTCCAGCGCCGAGCACGGCTCGTCCATCAGCAGCACCCGGGGGCGTACGGCCAACGCCCTTGCGATGCACAGACGTTGCTGCTGACCGCCGGACAGCGCGCCGCCGGGCTGGCGCAGCCGGCCCTTGACCTCTTTCCAGAGGCCGGCGCGGGTCAGGGACTCCTCGACCAGGACGTCCCGCTCGCGACGGCCGGTCCGGGTGCCGGTGAGGCGCAGGCCCGCCACCACATTGTCGTAGATCGACATGGCGGGGAACGGGTTCGGCTTCTGGAAGACCATGCCGATGCGCCGCCGGGCGTCCGTGAGCCGCCACGACGCGTCGTAGACGTCCTCGCCCTCGAAGAGCACCTCGCCGCCGAACCGGGCGGCCGGGGTCAGCTCGTGCATCCGGTTCAGGGTGCGCAGGAACGTCGACTTGCCGCAGCCGGAGGGGCCGATGAGGGCGGTGACCTCGCCCGCGGGCATCGTCAGCGACACCCGGCTGAGCACCTGGTGGCTGCCGAACCAGGCGGAGACGGAACGCGCTTCGAGGGTGGCGGGGGCGGCGGCCGGAGCAGGAGCGACGGTCGGCAGGACGATCGTGTCGGTCACGGGGGCACCTCGGGTCTAGAGCAGATTGGGCAGGAGTTCGGTGGTGCGGGTGGCGACCTGGAGGCCGAGGACCAGCACGACGGGGGCGAAGACGATCCAGGTCTGGTGACGGCCCCACCGGTGCCAGGTCCACACGGCGGCCACCGAGACCAGCAGCAGCGCCTGGAGCCACATCACCAGCGGCCAGGGCGCCCCGGACGGGCGGGCCAGCGGTTCCTCGGCGTCCGGGAGCGTGCCGGAGCGGATGACCGCCGCCGGGGTCTGGAACGGCGCGGAGACCAGATCGGCGTCCACCCGCAGCAGTCCGGCCGGCATGAAGCGGTGACCGGTGGCGGTGACCAGGACCAGGCGGCCCTTGCCCGCGGCGAGCGGAGCGGGGGCCGGGTCGCCGGCCCGCCGCACACCGGTGACCTGGTAGGTCGCCTTGCCCTGGCCGGTGGTGACGGTCAACGTGTCGCCCGCGCCGAGGGAGGCCAGCTCGCCGAAGGGGGCGCCGTACGCGGCGGCGCGGCCCATCAGGACGCTGGTGCCGGCCTGACCGGGCAGGGGAGTGTCCCGGCGGTGGCCGGGGCCCTCGGTCAGGACGGAGGAGTCGGTGCCCTCCAGGACCACTTGGGTCATGCCCAGCCGGGGGACGTCGATCAGCGCGACCGGTGTGCCCGGCGCGAGCAGCCGGCCGTCCTGGTCGGTCTGGGCCACCGGGGCGGTGCCCAGGGCCAGTCGACCCCGCAGTTCGTCGAACGAGGCCTGCTGCGCGGACCGTTCCTGGACGCCGCTGACCAGCAGCAGCTGAGCGGTGATGCCGAGCAGCAGGGCGGCGAGGGCGAGCAGCCCGCCGCGCGCGAGGTGGCGGACGGCGGTGACGCCGCGGGCACGGGTGAGCGTGATGGGTACGGCGACCGTCACGGCGGCCCGCCTCCTTCACAGATGTCGGCCCGGCGGCCCGAAGTTCGGGCCGCCGGGATCACCCCATGGGCTGGGGATCAGGTGGACTTGATGACGAAGTTGGCGCTGCTCCTGCTGGTCACCGTCGTCGAGCCCACGTAGAAGGCGCGCAGGGTGTGCCGGGCCTTGCTCAGCTTCGGCAGGGTGACGATGACCTTGCCGCCGCTCAGGGTGCCGGTGGCGATCACGCGGGAGCCCTCGTAGATGCGGACCGTGCCGCCGGGGACGGTGCCGGTCGCGGTGACCTTGACGGTGACCTTGGCGCGGGCCGTGTGCTTCACGGAGACGGGCGCGCTGGTGGAGACCGCGGGCGTCGCCTTGGTGACCGTCAGGGAGACGGTCGTCGCGGACGCGTTGAGCTTGGCGGAGCCGCCGTAGGAGACGGTCAGCTTGTGCGTGGCCGGCTTCAGGTGGTTCGACAGGCTGACGGTCACCTTGCCGGTGGAGCCGAGGATGCCGGTGCCGAGGATGGTGGCGCCCTCCTTGACGGTCACCTTGCCGCCCGCCACGACCGAGTGCGTACCGGTGACGGTGACGGCGATCTTCGGGGTCCTGCCGTACTGGGTCGCCGCGGTGGTCGCCTTGGTGGTGCTGGCGTACCGGACCGAGCCGGACCAGGTGGCCTCCGCGCCGGTGCCGTTGACGTTGTTCGCGGTGACCGTGGCGGTGTAGGCGCCGGTGGCCAGGCCGGTGAAGGAGTACGACGTGGTGGCCGCCGTCAGGTCCTTCGTGGCGACGACGCCGCCGTCCGCGTCCTTCAGGGTGACGCGGTAGTCGGTGATCGCCTGTGCGGGGGCGGGGCTGGGCGCGGTCCAGGCCAGCTTGAGGCTCGCGTCGCCCAGGGTGGTCGTGAGCGTGGGCTTGGCGGGCGTGCTGCTGTCCAGGCCCGAGATCTCCAGGCCGCCGACCTTGGCGTGCTTGGCCAGGTTGATCGAGCCGTTGTACGACTCGTTCAGGAAGCCGAAGCCGGAGATGACCTTCTCGGCGTTGTCGGAGGCCAGGGCCGCCTCGTGGGTGCCGCTGGTGACGAAGACGTCGTAGAGGTCCTTGTCGAAGAAGATGCTGGTCGGGTCGATGGCCCGGCTCGGGACGACGTTGTAGACGTCACGGCCGAAGGTGGCGTTCTCGTAGTAGCCGGCGACCGGGGTGAGCTTGCCGTTCACCGTGGTGACCGGGCTGGTGTCGCCGCTGTCGTTGGGCAGCGTGATGCTCGCCAGGTGCGCGCCGGCGGCGATCGCGGTGTCGCTCTTGGTGGGGGCGACGCCGTTGCTCTGGGCGATCCAGCTGCCCACGGAGAACGGGACGAGCGTGCCGTCCTCGGTGAGGGCGTCGTTCGCCTGGTTCTCCTGGACGGTCGGCAGGCTCGTGTCCACCGTGTTCTCGCTCAGGCCGATCGCCCCGAGGAAGAACTTGCGGGTGCCGGAGCCGCTCTGCGGCAGGACCGGGTGCACGGTCTGGCCGTTGACCGTGTGGGCGCTGCCGGCCGCGTAGACGTCGTGCAGCTGGGCGACCGTCAGCGAGTCGAGGCCGGAGCCGCGGACCGCGACGCCGACCGCGTCCCGCGCGAACGGGATGTAGGTGAGGGCGTTGCCGGAGACGCTCGGACCGCCGGAGGACCGGGCGAAGTCGACCTGGCCCTGGACGGCGACGCCGGTCGCGGTGGGGAACTTGTCGCCGGTCAGCGACATGCTGAGCGCCGTACGGCCCGGACCCGAACCGTTGGGGCGGGTGAAGACCGGACCGCCGGAGCGGGTCTGGATCGTGCTGGAGCCGATCGCGTCGTACGAGGCGATGCCCGCGCCGGACGCCGACTTCACCGCAGTGGGGGTGTAGTCCGTGCCGTTGACAGTGTCGCCGGCCAGGGCGTTCAACACGTCCTGGGTGGTGTCGGAGCCCGTGCCGACCAGCTGGCGGAAGGTTCCGGCGGGGGTGGGATCGGCGTACGCGGGGCTCGCGAGAGCCATGCCGCCGGCCACCACTGAGGCGGCGACGAGGGCCGCCGTGGAGCGCGTTCTGCGCATCGAGAGTCTCCGTGACTGTGCGAATGGGGTGGTGCGGAGAGGGATCTGGCAGGGTGGTGCGGGCCGTCCGCCCCGACTGTCCTTCGGGGCGGGCGGCCGTCCGTGGGGGCGCTCTCAGCGCCGCAGCAGCTTGTGCAGCCGCTCGGAGAGCGCCGGCAGGGCCGGCAGGGCCGGTAGGAGGGTCGCCGTGCGGCCACCGGGCAGCCGCACCCGCAGCGGGAGCCGCAGCCGGCGGCCGCCCGCGAAGGGCGCGCCCACCGCGGCCGCCGCGCCCAGGGCGGCGCCCACGGGAACGGCGTAGCGCAGGGCGTTCGCGGGGTCGTCGGGGGTCGTGCCCAGCGCGGTCGTGCGCACCGCGTCGCCACCGCCGAACGACGCCGAGGCGGCCGGAGAGGCACTCGCGGCGCCGCTCGCCGCCGCGCCGGCGCCGCCGTCGGCCGAAGCACTGCCCGCGCCGGTCTCCGTGCCGGAGCCGCCGGTCGACGAGCCGGCGGAGGAACCGCTGCTCCCGCTGCCGGAGGGGCCGCCCTTGTAGGCGGCCAGGGCGTCGGCGGCGGAGACGGTGCGGTCGCGCAGCTTCTTCGGCAGCGGGGCGTAGCCGGCGGGCAGCCGGCCCGGGTCGGCGCCGGTGAGCTGGCCGTCGCCCGCCGCGTACCGCAGCAGGGTCGCGTAGTCCTTGCGGGCGGCGGCGTCCAGCTCGGCGGGGCGGGCGGCGGCGTAGACCAGCTGGGCGAGCGGGTAGGCGGCCTTGGCGGTGGCCGTCGCCGGACTGATCTCGGCGACCTGGGAACCGGCGGCGCTCGCGGCGGCGGCGGTCAGGGCGGCGGTCGTCGGCGCGGCGAACGTTCCGGCCGTGTTGCGCAGCCGGGCGGTCTGCAGGCCGTAGCGGGTGGCCGAGGCCGCGTCGGTGACGGTGATGACGAACCGGGAGCCGACGGTCTGCGGGCCAGGGCTCTTGTAGGCGGGCGGGCTGGCCAGCGGGTCCCAGGTGGACTTCCACAGGCCGTCCGTGCGGCGGGTGTGCAGCGCGGCGGAGTGCATGTCGTCGACGTACGGATGGAAGTCGATCATGCACTGCTGCTGGGTGGCGCCGGTGCCGGGCGGAACCGTGCACCAGGGGTCGCTCTTCGGGTAGTCGTCCGTGCGGGACGGGTCGAAGGCGGCGCCGGTCGGGTTCACATCGGCGTTCGTGGAGTAGTACGGGTTGACCCGCATGCCCCAGTCGTCGGAGACCCCGCCGAGGAACTGCCGGGCATCCTTGTCCGACCGGATCCACTGCCACAGCGCACGGGCCGAGTCGGAGTGGCCCAGCGAGGTGAGCAGGTCCGTGTCGGTGGCCGGGGTCTCGGCGACCGACAGCTCCGCGAACTCGGGGTTCAGCTCCACGAACTCGGGGTCGGTGGCGAGGCCGGCCGGGTTGTTCTTCGCCCAGCCGTAGTTCTTGGCGGCGGTGCCGCTGATCACCGCGCCCCAGGGCGAGTTGCGGTAGGACGAGGTGAGCAGCTTGGCGACCAGCCGCGGGGTGAGGTCGATCGACTCGACCTTCGTGCCCGCGAGTCTCTCCACCGCCTGCGACGCCCCGGCCTTCGGCCTGCGTTCGACGGTGAACCCGATGACGGTTGCGGACAGCGCGACCGGCGCGTACGACGTCGTCCCCGAAGGAGCGGTCGTGCCCTCGTCGGCGCCCAGCGCACGGGTGGTGAAGGCGAGCCCGGAGCCGCCGTCGCGGGTGAGACGGGCGCGGGCGTCGGGCTCGCCGAGCTCCGTGTAGCCGTACACCTTGCCGGACGGGCACAGGGCCGCCTGCCAGCTGGTCATCGCGTCGGCCGCGAGCTCGCTGCCGGCGGTGGCGCGTTCGTCCGAGCCCAGGGCGCAGTTGACGCCGACCTGGTTGAAGCCGAGCGGGATCGCGATGCGGTTCTGCCAGTTGCTGGAGGAGACCGGGGAGCCCGCGTTGACCTGGCTCCGGTCGGCGTACGGCTTGCCGTCGAGGTCGAGACGGCCCTGCGGGACGATCACCAGCCAGCAACCGCGCGGCTTGGTCACACCGCCCGCGGTGACGGGTGCGCCGCAGCCGAGATGCGGGGCCTCGTTCGCGGTCTGGACCTCGAAGAACTCCTTGCCGGTGCCGTCGGCGCCGGTGCGGGCGAAGTCGACCTCGTTGGTGGTGTTGCGGTTGAAGTAGGGGTTGTTCTGGGTGCCGCTGGTGACGGTGTCACCGCTGACCGGCTTGAAGGGGACCTCGCCCGGCGCGTTCGGGTTGGCGGCCCCGTAGCGGTTGTCCTGACCGTAGTTGGCGGGGTCCGCGCTGTAGAAGACGCGGCGGGTGTCGTCGTAGTCGTTGCCCGGCCAGCTGCCCCGGTCGGTGGTCGGGGAGGCCCCGAACTGGCACTGGGTGCGCGACGGGCCGGGGTTGGCCGGGACCGTCCCGTCGTCGTCGCCCCAGCACTGCATGATCTGCACGAAGTCCGTGTTGAACAGGGTGCCCGCGAACGTCGTCGGGGTGCCCCCGGTCCAGGAGACGGTGACCGCCTGGCTGGTGAGGTGCGTGGTCCGGTCGACCGTGAACCTCATGTCCTTGAACTCGCCGCGGCCGGAGACCGTGACGGCGGATCCGCTGCCGGTGCTCGCGGCGGTCGCGGGCGGGGCCGCCTGGGCGACCGCGAGTCCGGCGAGCGCGCCGACGGCCGCGCCGGCCAGGAGACGGGTGAGAAGACCGCGGACGGCGTTCTTCATCGCGAAGCCCCCTTGTCGCGGAGGAGACGGGACACCACGGACGGCAGCAGGATCAGCCCGAGCACCAGGAGCGCGGCGAGCAGCATCAGGGTCTGGGCGCCGGTCCAGCCGGTGCGTCCGGCGACCGCGACAGGCTGGGCCAGCGCGACCGTGCCGTCCGCGGCGGTGGCGGCGTCCCCCGAGCCGCCGGCGGTACCGGATCCTCCGCCCGGGCTCAGCGTCTGGCCGGTGTCGGGGTCGACGGAGGGCCGGCCGCCGGCGCTTCCCGCGGAGGAGCTGCCGCCGGTCGTGCCGCCGGACGTCGTGCCTCCGCTGGATCCGCCGGAGGCAGCGCCGGAACCGGTGCTCGTGCCGGTCGACTTGGCGCCGCCGCTGCCGCCGGTGCAGGACGCGGCGCCCTTCTTGTCGCAGGCCTTGGGGTAGGGGGCCGTCTCGGCGAGCTTGTTGCGGCCGTTGGAGGTGAAGGTGGGGTTGTTGCACTTGCTGATGTCGATGTTCTGCGCCTGCACGCCCGGGATGCGGCGGATCTGCTCGAAGCCGGCCTGGACGAGGTTGATCGGCAGCGGCGAGTAGCCGAGGTCGGGCGCCTGCTGCTGGCCCTGGCACATGAAGTAGTAGGAGAACGCGCCGAGCGTCTTGCCCTTGGCCTTGGTGAAGGTGCCCTGCACCTTCAGCGGCAGGATCATGTACGAGTAGCTGGACAGCGGGTAGTTGCGCCGGTCGCTGTCGTTGTAGACGCCTTCGAGCTGCTGGGTGAGGTAGTCGGCGGAGCTCCTGTTGGTGTTGATCTTCGCCTTGAGGAGCGACACCGCGACGTTCTGCGGGGTGGGCTCGGTGTAGTAGCCGGCGTGGTTGAGGACCTTGGCGACCGGATAGTGCGCGTTGAGGGCGTACGAGTAGTTGACGTAACCGATCGCGCCCTCCCCGTAGTTCTGGGCGACGTAACCGGCCACGCCCAGGTCGCCGGACTGCGCGATCATGCCGGAGACGGTGGGGAAGTACGAGGTCTGCCCGCATGCGCCCGAGCGGCCCACCTTGGCGCAGTAGGCCTGCCACAGCGACTTGTGCTGGTTGGCCATCCACATCGTGAACTGGGCGGTCGAGCCGGAGCCGTCGGAGCGGACGACGGGCACGATCGTGCGGTGGGGGAGCTGGAGCCCCGGGTTGTCCGCCTTGATGACGGGGTCGTCCCAGGTCTTGATCACCCCGGTGAAGATCTTCGTGACGACGTCCCCGGAGAGACGCAGGTTGGTGACCCGCTTGCCGTTGACGGTCAGGTGGTACATGAACACCGTGCCGCCGGCGACGATCGGCATGTAGGCGTACGATCCCGCGCCCGGGCGCTCGGCCGCGGAGCCGTCGGTCGGGTTGGTCTGGAACGGGATGTCCGAGACGGCGAAGTCGACGGTGCCGGAGAGGAACTGACGCCGTCCGTCGGAGGAACCGGTACCGGCGTAACTGATCCGCATGCCGTACTGGTTGACCGCCCTGCGCCACTCGTCCACGGCGTTCTCGGCCCAGGTGGAGCCGGCGCCGGCGATGGGAGTGTAGGTCTCGGCCGAGGCGGGCGTGGCCGTGCTGAGGATGCCTATCAGGGCGGCCAGGATGCCCAGTCGTCTGAGGGCGTTGATCATCGGTGAAGATCTCCGTTGTCGGGTGCGGGTGCGTGGGGGCCGGTCGCGCCCGGGGAGTTGGTCTCGGCGTATCTCTGGACGTCCCGGCGGGACGCTCCGGCCGTCCTGCGGGCCTGGCGTTTCGTCTGGTGGCCCGGGCCCCGGCCGCCGATGACACGGGCGATCATGAAGAGGATCAGGACCAGGCCCATCAGCACCGCCGCCGCACCGAAGCCGCGCGCGATCATCGTGGGCTCGGGGGACTTGACGAAGTTGAAGACCGCGAGGGGGAGCGAGACCATCGGCCCGCTCGTCGGGTCGGCGTTGAGCGCGGCCGTGAAGCCGGCCGTGAGCAGCACGGGCGAGGTCTCGCCGATGCCGCGCGCCGTGCCGAGGATGACCGCCGTCGCAAGGCCGGAGCGGGCGGTCGGCAGGACGACGTGCCAGACGGTCCGCCAGCGCGGCGCGCCCAGCGCCTCGGCGGCCTCGGTCAGCGTGCCGGGAACCAGCCGCAGCACCACGTCCGCCGCGCGGATCACGATCGGCAGCATCATCACGCTGATCGCGAACCCCGCCGCCAGCCCCGACTTCTGCATGCCGAGGCCGAGGATCCAGACGGCGTACACCATGAGCCCCGCCACGATCGACGGCAGCGCGGTCATCGCCTCGACGATGGTCCGCACGAAGCGGGAGAAGCGGCCCGGGATCTGGTTGAGATAGACCGCGCAGGCCAGCCCCAGCGGGACCGTGACGGCCAGCGCGATGGCGATCATGATCAGCGTGCCGACCATCGCGTGGGCGATGCCGCCGTTGCTCAGCGGGTCGAGCGGGCCGGCCGCCTGCATGTCCTGGGTGAAGAAGTTGCCGTGCGGCAACGCCTCGCGCCCGCGCCACGCGGTGAAGCCGACGACGAGGGCGAGCGCCGTGAACAGCAGCCCCGCCGCCGTCCACAGCACCGTGGTCATCACCCGGTCGCGGACCGCCTGTCCGTCCTCCTCCAGGCCGGTGAGCACGGCGTAGATCGCGAGGAAGGCGGCGTACCAGGTGACGGCGAAGCCCAACGAGCCGGAGAACGGCGCGATCTGACCGAACAGCAGCACCGCGACGCACAGCCCGGACACGGCGGCCCCGCACAGCGCCAGCACACCGGAACGGGTGGGTCCGCCGATGCGGCGCGGCTGGTCGGGAGGCTCGACGGGGGCTTCGAGGGGGTCCGGAGCGGCGTCCGTCACCGAGGGCATCTCTTCTACGACGGTCATCTCATGCCTCGCTCTGCGCGCCGGACCGGGAGCGGGCCACGATGGAGGAGGCGGTGAAGTTGACCGCCAGGGTGAGCAGGAACAGCGCCAGGCCCGCTGCCATCAGCGCCGACATGCCGAAGTCGGAGGCGTCGCCGTAGTGCAGGGCGATGAGGGAGGAGACCGAGTTGGAGCCGGTCTGCAGGATGTGCGGCTGGATGAGGAAGACCGGCGAGATGATCAGATAGACGGCGATCGTCTCGCCGAGCGCCCGCCCGAGCCCCAGCATCGTGCCGCCGATGATGCCGCCCTTGCCGTACGGCAGGACGACCGAGCGGATCATCCCCCAGCGGGTGGCGCCCAGCGCGTACGCGCCCTCCCGTTCGCCGGCCGGGGCCTGCGCGAACACCTCGCGCATCACCGAGCACTGGATCGGCGCGACCATCAGCGCGACGACGATCCCGGCGACGAACGCGGACGCGGTGTACACGCTCTCGGACGCGAGAGGTTCGCCGGGATCGGCGCCGTCGACCGCGAACAGCGGGATCCAGCCGAACCAGGTGGACAGCCACCGCGACAGTCCGATCACATGCTGCTGGAGGAAGAACAGCCCCCACAGCCCGTACACCACCGACGGGACGGCCGCCATCAGGTCGACGAGCGTGACGAGGGTGCGGCGCAGGCCGCGCGGGGCGACGTCGGAGATGAACAACGCGGTCCCGACGGCCAGCGGCACGGAGATCGTCACCGCGACGGCCGCGATCAGCAGGGTGCCGGTGAGGACGGCCGCGATGCCGAAGTTGTGGACGTCCGGCTGCCATTGGGCGGTGGTGAGGAACCCGAACCCCCGCGCACGCAGCGCCTGACCGGCCCTCAGCAGCAGGAACAGTCCGACCGCCGCCATGATGCCGAGGACGACGACCCCGGTGGCCGTCAGCTGGAACCGGAAGATCCGGTCACCGAGCCCCCGGGCCGTGTGCAGTTGCCGTGGCACGGGTGGGTCCAACTTTCCCGACAAGCCGGATCTATCGGGCTCCGGTTCATCGGCAGCGTCCAGTACGGACGTCACTGCTCCCCCCAAAGGAAACGTTTCTCCGCAAGCGGCTTCGTGATCGAGGCGCGCGTGCAGAGTCAATGGCCGAATCCTTTCCCCCCAACGCGTCGGATGTGGACAAGATGTGAACCCCTCATGTCTCTTTCGTGGGGGCGCTGTGGGGCTGGAGGGTGGCCCGGGGGTGTCGCGGGTGACTCGAAGGGGTCAGGCGGCGGGCCGGCGCAGGCCCGCGACGAGGAACGCGACCAGTCGGCGTGCGTCGTAGCGCGAGTCGCTGTCGGCGCCGATGCAGAGGTTTCCGACGCCGCGCATGAGTTGGTAGGCATCCAGGTCGGCGCGGATCTCGCCGGAATCGGCGGCGGCGTCGAGGAGTTGGGTGCACACCGGCAGGAGGCGGTCGAGGAAGTAGGTGTGCAGCGCCTCGAAGCCGGCGTTGTCCGTCTGCATCGCGGCTGCCAGTCCGTGCTTGGTGACCAGGAAGTCGACGAAGAGGTCGACCCACTTGCCGAGGGCCGCGTGCGGTGTCGGGCCGGCCGCGAGCAGAGCCGGGCCCGCCTCGGCGCAGGCCTCCACCTGATGGCGGTAGACGGCGATGACGAGATCCGCCCGGGTGGGGAAGTGGCGGTAGATCGTGCCCATCCCGACGCCGGCCTCGGCCGCGATGTCGCGCACCGGCGCCTCCACACCCGAGGTGACGAACACCGCGGCGGCCGCGTCCAGCAGGGTCTGCTGATTGCGCCGGGCGTCCTTGCGCTTGGACCCGGCCGCGCTGCCCGCCTTCTGGCCGCTGTCGTCCACCGCGGCTCTCCTTCCGTGACTTCCGTGACTTCCATGGCTGCTGTGGCTTCCATGGCTGAACCTTGCGAAGCGGAACAGTGTTCCGTATCGTAAGCGGAGCAAGGTTCCGGTTTGCTCATGATGGCAGACCGGGGGACCGGCGGCCATGCCGTCATGCCATCACATGCCACCCGCGTCCACCCGGCCCGGCCTGCGGCGCGCCTCGCCGCCGGGCCCGCCGAACCAGGACTCGAAGACGCCGAAACAGCCGAAGAAACCGAAGAAACCGAAGAAACCGAAGAAGCCGTACGGAAGGCACATCCATGTCCGGATCAACCGCTCCGACCACCTCGACCACCTCGACCAGCTCGACCGCCTCGACCAGCTCGACCGCCTCGACCAGCTCGACCGCCTCGACCAGCTCGACCGCCTCGATCAGCTCGACCAGCTCGACCACCGTGATCTCCGCGAAGCCCGTCGTGCTGTCCGCCCCGGGCCGGGGCGAGGACCTCCAGGTCCGCGTGTCCGCCCCCGCCGCCCCCGCCGCCGGCGCCGACCTGCCCGTCATCGTCTTCTCGCACGGCTTCGGCTGGTCGATGAACGGCTATGCCCCGCTGGCGGACCACTGGGCCGCGCACGGCTTCGTGGTCGTCCAGCCCACCCACCTCGACTCCCGGACGCTCGGCATCCCCGCCGAGGACCCCCGTACACCGCGGATCTGGCGCATCCGGATCGAGGACCTCACGCGCGTGCTGGACGGACTCGACGTGCTGGAAGCCTCCGTGCCGGGCCTCGGCGGGCGGATCGACCGCGATCGCATCGCGGTGGCCGGCCACTCCTGGGGCGCTCAGACGGCGAGCGCACTGCTCGGCGCGCGGGTCCTCGACTCCGCCGGCGCGCCCGGCGAGGACATGTCCGACCCTCGCGTCAAGGCGGGCGTGCTGCTCGCCCTGACCGGCCTGGGCGACGACCTCACCCCGTTCGCCGCCGAGCATCTCCCCTTCCTGAGGCCGTCCTTCGACGCCATGACCCCGCCTGCTCTCATCGTCGCCGGGGACAACGACCGGTCCCAGCTGTCCACCCGCGGACCGGACTGGTTCACCGACCCCTACACCCACAGCCCGGGCGACAAGAGCCTGCTCACCCTGTTCGGCGCGGAGCACTCGCTCGGCGGCATCCCCGGCTACGAGGTCGCCGAGACGACCGACGAGAGTCCCGCCCGCGTCGCCCTGATCCAGCAGCTCAGCACCGCTTACCTGCGCAGCGTCCTCCACCCCGGGGACACCTCCTGGAAGGCGGCGACCGTCGCACTCGAGGGCGACGGTCACCCGCTGGGGAAGCTGGAGAGCAAGTGACGGCTCACGGTTCCATGGCGCAATCCCCCACCCCCCGATTCGGCATCATGACCGCTCCCTCGCAGGTCGACTACGACGACATCCTGCGGGTCTGGCGTGAGGCCGACACCCTCCCGGAGATCGAGCACGCATGGCTGTTCGATCACCTCATGCCGATCGGCGGCGACCCCGACGGCGTGACCTACGAAGGCTGGACGCTGCTCTCCGCCCTGGCCGCCCACACCCGACGGCTGCGTCTGGGCGTGATGGTGACCAGCAATCGCTTCCGGCCGCCGGCGATGCTGGCCAAGATCGCCACGACCGTCGACGTCGTCTCCGGCGGACGCCTCGACTTCGGCATCGGCGTCGGCTCACGCCCCAGCCACCCCATGGCCCGGCGCGAGTACGCCGCCCACGGTCTGCCCTTCCACGACACCGCCCAGGCGGTGAACGGCCTCGCCGAGGCGTGCACGGTGATCCGGCGGCTCTGGACCGAGACCGAGCCGTTCGACTTCCACGGCACCCAGGTTCAGCTGACCGGCGCCTTCGGCAACCCCAAACCGGTCCAACGGCCCCACCCGCCGATCCTCATCGGCGGACGCGCCGCCTCGACGCTGCGGGTGGTCGCCGAGCACGCCGACCTGTGGAACATCCCGGGCGGCGACATCGCCGACGCCGTCGAGCGCAGCGCACTGCTGGACCGGTACTGCGCCGAGATCGGGCGCGATCCCGCCGCCATCACGCGTTCGATCGTGCTCCAGGTCTCCTATGACGACCCCGGCGCGACCCGGCACGCCATCGCCGAAGCGATCGACGCCGGTTTCCGGCACATCGTCCTCGGACTGGCCGCGCCCTACCCCGACGACGTCGCACGCTGGGTCGCGGAGGAACTCGTCGCCGCCTCGATCGAGGGACGCCGCCCGGGGTGAGGCACTGCGTCTCGTACCCGGCTTCGGTGTCAGCCCTGTGCCGCGGTGATGTTGACCATCCATGTGATGCCGAAGCGGTCCGTACACATGCCGAACACGTCGCCCCACATCTGCTTGTCCAGCGGCACCGACACCGTGCCGTCGGCGGACAGCTTGTCCCAGTAGCCGCGCAGCTCGGCGTCGTCGTCCCCGCTCAGGCTCACGGAGAAGTTGGTGCCGACGGTGAAGTCCATGCCGGGCGGGGTGTCCGCGGCCATCAGGGTGAAGCCGCTCGGGGTCTCCAGCATGCCGTGCATAATCTTGTCCGCGCCGGCCGAGCCCGGGGCCTCGGCCTGGCCGAAGTCGCCGTAGGTGTTCAGCGACAGGGTGCCGCCGAAGACCTCCTTGTAGCGCTCCAGCGCCTGCCGGGCCTCGCCGGCGAAGGTGATGTAGGGGTTGAGTCGCGAAGCCATGGAATCCTCCTGAAAGAGGCAGCGGGTCGGTTCTGCGGACATTAGCCGGGGGCACTGACAACGGCACCCGGGACGGCTCCGGCTGCATCGGCTCCGTCCCCCATATGACCGACGCGAGGCGCCGAACTCATCGGTGGCCACGGACGTTGTACCTTCGTCGGTACCTTCGTCGACGGGAACGAGGGTCGGCTCCGGGGCCTGCCCGCACGGAAGGGGATGGTGGAGATAGCCACGCAGGTCGGCACCGCCGCGCAGCCCCGCGCGCCGTTGAGCAGGCAGCGGGTGCTGAGTGCCGCCGTCGCCCTGGCCGACGAAGGCGGAGTCGACGCGCTCAGCATGCGCAGGATCGCGCAGGCGCTGGGTGTCGTGCCCATGGCGCTGTACAAGCACGTGGCGAACAAGAACGAGCTGCTGGACGGCATGATCGACGTCCTCGTCGGCGAGATCGACCCGCCGGCCGGTGACGCCGACTGGAAGACCGCCGTCCGACTGCGGGTGCTGTCGGCCCGCCGCATGCTGCTGCGCCACCCGTGGGCGCCCGAGGTCATCGAGTCGCGGATGAAGGCGCGGTCCGCCCCGACGCCCGCGCTCATGGCGTATCTGGACTCGATGATCGGGATCTTCCGGGCCGGGGGGTTCTCGCTCGACCTGGTCCATCACGCGATGCACGTCATGGGGAGCCGTCTGCTGGGCTTCTCCCAGGAGTTGTTCGAGGACAGCTCCGACCGCGAGCCGGATCCGGACGCGTTGCCGCCCGAGGAGATGGCCGCGCGCTATCCCCACATCACGGAACTGGCCATGGCGGTCGCCCATGACGAGGAGTCCGTGGTCGGCTCGGGCTGCGACGACCAGTTCGAGTTCGAGTTCGCGCTGGACCTGACCCTGGACGGCCTCGAACGGCTCCAGCGCGCGATCTGATCCAGTCGCTCGGTTTTCCTGGTTCTGCCCTCTTCCCGCTTCGCCCCTTGACGGGTGTACGGCGTACACCTACCGTGCGACTGAGGGTGTACGCCGTACACCTCCAGTCGCGATCACGAGGTGGCAGGGGAGACGAGACCTGATGAAGGCGATCGTTCAGGAGCGGTTCGGTCCGCCGGACACACTGCGGCTCGCGGACACCGACCGGCCGAAGCCCGGGGCCGGCCAGGTGCTGGTACGGGTGCATGCCGCCGCCCTCAACCCCTACGACTGGCACATGCTGCGCGGCGACCCGTATGTGGCACGGCTGATGGGCGGCGTGGGGTTGACCCGGCCCAGGTGCCGGGTGGCCGGCATCGACGCGGCCGGACGGGTGGAGGCGGTCGGCGCCGACGTACGCGGGCTCGCGCCGGGCGACGAGGTGCTGGGCTTCTGCCCGGGCTCCTTCGCCGAGTACGCGCTCACCACCGCGGACCTGCTGGTGCCCAAGCCCGCCGGTCTGACCTTCGAGCAGGCCGCGGCCGTGCCGATGGGGGCGGTGACCGCCCTGCGCGGCATCCGGACCGTGGGGCGGACGCAGGCCGGACAGCGAGTGCTGGTCAACGGGGCCGCCGGTGGCGTCGGCACGTTCGCCGTGCAGATCGCCGCGGCCCTCGGCGCGGAGGTCACCGGCGTGTGCAGCGCCCGCAACGCCGACCTGGTGGCCGCACTGGGCGCCGCGCACGTCGTCGACTACGCCCAGGAGGACTTCACCGACGGCCGCGTGCCCTACGACGTCATCCTGGACAACGTCGGCAACCGCCCGCTGAGCCGGCTGCGCCGGGCGCTCGCCCCGAGCGGGACCCTGGTGGCCAACGGCGGCGGCTCGCCCGGCCATGTCTTCGGAGCCGTGGGCTCCATGCTGCGGCTGGTCGCGGCCGACGCGTTCGCCCGGCAGCGGCTCCGCCCGATCCTTCCGTCGGCCCCGGCCGGGCCCACCCAGGAGGACCTGCTCGCCGTCACCGCACTCATCGAGGCCGGCACGCTCACCCCGGTGGTCGACCGGGCCTACCCCCTGGCCGACACCGCCGAAGGCGTGCGCCATGTGGAGCGGGGCCACGCCCGCGGCAAGGCTGTGATCACCGTGCCGTGAGGGCCGTGAGGGCCGTGAGTGCCGTGAGTGCCGTGAGTGCCGTGAGTGGTGTGAGCGTGCGGAGCCGTGAGCCGCTCCGTCTGACGGACGCTCAGGGCGCCGCTGTCCGCGAGGCGGTCGGTGTCACGTACACCCGCCAGCCAGCCACCTCGTGCCAGGGCCAGGCGCGGGCGTACGCAGGCGGGCCGGCGTCCCCCTTCGCCAGTACGGCGACCGGGGTGTGGCGCGCGGTGCGCAGCAGGGTCGCCGCCGTGGTGTTGGCGTTGTGGCCGACGGTCGCCACGGAGGAACAGCCCGCGTAGAAGGCGATCGGGACGTTGAAGTGCCCGGTGAGCAGACAGGGCGGCCGGATGCCGAGCCGGTGCAGGCCGGCGGCGACGTGGGTCCAGTTGTGGTGGGCGGCCGTGGTCCGCCGTACCGTGCGGTCCAGCACGGCGAACTGCACGGCGAGATGCCCGGCCAGCGCCACCGTCACGCAGATCACCGCGACCGTCCGCCGGACCCGGCCCCGCGTCGTGACCAGGCGGACGAGCAGGTCGGCGATCGGCACGGCGAGCAGCGCGTAGGCGGGCAACAGGAAGCGGGGCGCGGCGTATCCGATGAGGAAGAGGTAGGGGAAGGCCGCCGTCGCGGCGCAGGCCAGCGGCACCAGCGTGGCGGCCGTGCGGCGGGCCCGGACGGCGACCACGAGTGCGAGGGCGGCGAGCAGCGGGAGGGCGTACCACCACAGCGTCACCGTCGGGTGGGGCAGGTCGCCTGTGCATGGGCGGCACAGGGTACGTCCGTCCATGCTGCGCAGTTGGTCCGCGACGGCGATGTTCCAGCCCAGGCCGCCCTGGATGCGGGAGCCGTCCGACAGCCGCTGCGCCAGGCCGCCGTAGGAGACGTATGCCTCGACGACCCACTGGGCGGCCCCGGCGACCAGGCCGCCGGCCAGTGCCAGTAGCAGCGCAAGCCGCCGCCACTTCGGAACGCACACGAGCAGGACGAGCAGCGGCAGGGTCGTCCAGAGTGCGTCCGTGGGGCGCATCCAGGCCATCACGGCGGCGCTCAGGCCCACGCCCCACAGGGCCGTGCGGTCGTGCCGGTCGGCCTGGGCGCGCAGGAAGTACCCGGTGCCGGCCAGGGCGGCGACGGCGACCCAGTAGTTGGGCATGGCCTGCGGGCCGTAGAACAGCGTCACCCACAACGTGGCGAACAGGCCGCCCGCGGTCGCGAGGACGCGGATCGGGAAGACGCCCCGCCAGGCGTGCAGCGCCAGGAAGAGCGTCAGGCCGGACAGGGCCGCCAGGTAGACCCGCAGCAGTTCGGTGGACGACGACCACGCGGCGATCGGCGCCACCAGCAGCGGGACGCCACGGGCGCGCGGGGCGCTGAAGAACGCGGCCGGCACGTGCGGGCTGACCTGGCTGACATAGACCGTCTCGTCCCAGCCGAGGCCCATCCCCGGCCGGACGAGGAGGAGTTGGGCCAGGGTGAAGGCGCCTGCGACGAAGGCGAGCCACACCGTGCCGCGAACCGGCCACCGAGCGCCCTCGGCCGTCGGCGCCGCTCGCCCGCGGGCGCTGCCGACCAGCGTGGCCTGGGAGCTGTCGGTCATCGCTCACCCCTTGCCCCTACCGCCCGCAGGGTCCGTTTCGCCCCATGGGACGCGGGGCTGCGACAAGGGCCGGTCCAGCAGCCCCTACAGCCGCAACGTTTCACCCATGGTCGGCCCGGGCGCGCGGGGCACCGCCGAACGGCGTAACGCGCCTCGATGCCTCAAGGGGGCGTCGGGTGGTCAAGGTCGGTGCGTGACGGTCACCTGCACGGTCATCGAACCCCGGTTGTCCTGGGAGCAGAGGCCGGCGACGTCGTTCGCGCCCAGTTGCAGGGTGCCGTTCCCGGCCGCCCGGAAGGTCAGCTTCCGCCCGACGGAGCCGGCGGAGGGGTGTCCCTGGAGGACATCCGCAGCCGCGACGTGGGGCCGTAGTCGGCCGGGCGCTGTCACGAAATGTGCGAGTGGCTGTGTCGATGGTTGCGTGATGGGATCGACTCGTCCCGCACGTCGCGTCGACCGCACGGCGCGTCGACCCCGGTGGAGGAGGGTTGCTGTGAGCGATCGTCAGCACCCGACCGGGCCGGACGACGGTTCGGTGCCGAGATCGGAGTCGGCCGGCGGGCCGAGCGCGCGGGACGCCGTCCGCCTCGCGGTGGTGATCGGCGCCCTCGGCGTCGTGTTCGGTGACATCGGGACCAGCCCGATCTACACCCTCCAGACCGTGTTCAACCCGAACGACCCGCACCCCGTCCCGGTCAGCACGGCGAACGTGTACGGCGTGGTGTCCCTCGTGTTCTGGTCAGTGATGATCATCGTCATGGTCACCTACGTCCTGCTGGCGATGCGCGCCGACAACGACGGCGAGGGCGGCATCATGGCGCTGATCACGCTGCTGAGGCGGCAGAGCGAACAGCGCGGACGGCGGGCCGCCGCCTTCCTCGCGGCGCTGGGCATCTTCGGCGCGTCGCTGTTCTTCGGAGACAGCATGATCACCCCGGCGATCTCGGTCCTGTCCGCGGTCGAGGGGCTCAAGGTCGTCGAGCCGTCCATGGACGACGCGGTCGTCCCGATCACCGTAGTGATCATCGTGGCGCTGTTCCTGGTGCAGCGCAGAGGGACCGCGGCCGTCGGCAGGGTGTTCGGACCGGTGATGATCCTCTGGTTCGTCTCCATCGGCGCCTGCGGCGTGGACGGCATCGTCGACCACCCGGAGATCCTCAAGGCGCTGTCGCCGTCCTACGCGCTGGGCTTCCTGACCGGTCACTTCGGCACCGCGTTCTTCGCGCTGGCCGCGGTCGTGCTCGCGGTCACCGGGGCCGAGGCGCTCTACGCCGACATGGGGCACTTCGGGCGCCGGGCGATCACCCGCGCCTGGCTGCTCCTCGTCTTCCCCGCGTGCATGCTCAGCTATCTGGGCCAGGGCGCCCTGATCCTGGGCGACGAGGCGCACGTCAGCAGCCCGTTCTTCCTGCTCGTGCCCGAGTGGGGACGATGGCCCATGGTCGTGCTGGCCACGGCCGCGACGGTGATCGCCTCCCAGGCGGTGATCACCGGGGCCTACTCGGTCGCCTCCCAGGCGGCCCGGCTCGGCTATCTGCCCAGGCTGCGGATCGAGCACACCTCCGAGTCCACCATCGGCCAGATCTACGTACCGTGGATCAACTGGCTGCTGATGGTCTCGGTCCTCACCCTCGTCTTCGCCTTCCGCAGCTCCGCGGCGCTGGCCTACGCGTTCGGCATGGCGGTGACCGGGACCATCACGATCACCACCCTCCTGTTCTTCTACGTCGCCCGCGTCAAGTGGTCGACGCCGCGGTGGCTGCTCGCCGGCGGCCTGAGCGTGCTGCTGTTCGTGGACCTGCTCTTCGTGGCGGCCAACCTGACCAAGCTCGTCCACGGGGCCTGGTTGCCGCTGCTGATCGGCGTCACCGCGTTCACCGTCATGACCACCTGGCAACGCGGCCGCGCGATCGTCACCGAGGAGCGGGTACGGCACGAAGGCCCGCTGCCCGAGTTCATCGACCGACTGCGCACCGGGGAGGCGCCGACGTTCCGGGTGCCCGGCACGGCCGTCTTCCTCAACCGGGGCAGACAGACGGCGCCGCTGGCCATGCGGGCCAACGTCGAGCACAACCATGTGCGACACGAGCAGGTCGTGATCCTCTCCCTCGAGACCGAGCCGGTGCCCAGGGTGCCGGCCGACCGGCGGATGAGCGTGGACCCCCTCGGCTACGGCGACGACGGGATCATCTACGTCACCGCCCGGTACGGCTACCTGGAGACACCGGACGTGCCCTCCGCACTGGCGACGCTCGACCCGGCCCTGACCGAGGGGCTGCTGGAGCTGGACCAGGCGTCGTACTTCGTCTCGAAGATCAAGCTCCGGCGCGGAGCGGAGCCGACCATGGCGTCCTGGCGGAAGCGGCTGTTCATCGCCACCTCCTACATCACGGCCGACGCCGCCGAGCACTTCGGCCTGCCCCGCGACCGCACGGTCATCATGGGAGCGCACATCGACGTGTAGCGGATCCCTCGACCGAGATCCCGGACACCGACGGCTCTCGCGCGAGCCGGGCATCCGCACGTCCGACCACGCGTCACCGGCCCCAGATCATCCGGTAGGCCTCCTGGTAGCCCGACGGGTCCCAGGAGGTGGCGCCCTGGCTGTTCTCGGCCGTGGCGATGTGGACGGGGGCCACATACCCGCTGGCGGGCCGGCCGGAGAAGGCGCGGTTGAACTCGTCGACGATCTGCCAGCCCTGCAGGGTCAGTGGCTCGGGCACCGTGGCGGACTGGTACTGCCTGCTGTCGATGCGCTGGAAGGCCGAGGGGTCGCCGTCGCCCGCACCGATGTTGAAGGGCGGGCCGGAGCCCTTCCGGCCGGCCGCGCGGAAGGCGGGGGCGGCGTCGGCGAAGTACAGGTCGTTGATGGCGACGGAGTGGGTCCACCTCCCTCGGAACCGGGAGAGGAGGGTGGAGATCTCCCACCGGGTGCGGTTGCTCGCGTCCGCGATCGGGATGTTCTCGTACGAGAGCAGCCGCACGCCCGAGCAGGTGGCGAGTTCCTCTCGGATCAGTTCGGACTTGTGCTTGGCGAACGGGATCGAGGCGTCGGTGATGAGCACGACCCCGGCGTGGCCGTCGGAGTGCGCGATGATCCACTGCGCGCTGATGTCGGCCACGTCCTCGACCCGCGTGGTGACGTTGGTGAAGAGCGGGGGGCGCCGACTGGGACCCGGTGTGGCGACCGCGTGCCAGCCGATGAGCGGGATGCCCATGGCATCGGCCCGGGAGACCTGCCGTGACGTCGAGCCGGGGTCGAAGCCGCCGATGACGATGCCGGACGGCCGGAGCGCCACGGCCTCGCTCATGGCCGCCTGGATGCCCGCGGGCGTTCCCCCGCCGTCGATCACCCGGACGTTCCATCCGATCGCCCGCGAGGCCTCCCGCACCCCCTTCGCGGCCCCCGCGACCCCGGGATTGATCATGGCCTGGGCCACGTAGACGAGGCTCTTGCCGGATGTCGCCGTGGGCCCGGTGGTCGGACCGTTCCAGGGGACGTCGGTCTGCTCCGCCCGGACGACGGCGGCCTGAGCCCTGCCGCGAACGGCAGGACAGCCGCCCGGACCGCCTGTCGAGGCCGCGTCCGACCCGTCCGGCGAGCCGCGCTCGCACCCACCGAGGAGGCTTGCCGTCGCCGCTGCCGCCAGGACACCCGCAACGAGCCGCGAACGCGGACTGCCGACCGGGCGGCGGTCCCGACACCCCGCGCGGGCCCGACGCGCGGCCCGCCGGGTTCGCCCGGTCACGGTGGAGGGCCCGTCGTGTCGGCGGGTTCCCGTGCCGGCGCGGGTTCCGGGCCTCTGCGCAGGCGGTGGCGGGCCGTGTAGCCGGCCAGGCCGACGGCGGCCAGGAGGGTGCCGCCGTAGAACAGGGGGACCGTCCAGAAGTCGGCGCCCAGTTGGCCGATGCCGGTGAGGCCCACCGCGAGGACCGCGACGGCGACCACGGTGCCGAAGGCGTTGGGGCGGCCGGGCTTGATGGCCGTGGCGCCGAGGAGCGCGCCGACGAACGCGGGCAGCAGATAGTCGAGGCCGACGCTCGGGTTGCCGATCCGCTGCTCGGCCGCGAGCAGCACGCCGGCGCAGCCGACGATCAGCCCCGACGTGGTGAACGCGTAGACGGTGTATCTGCGGGTCGGGATGCCGACGAGGTCGGCGGCGCGCGGGTTCGAGCCGATGACGTACAGGTACCGGCCGAGCGGCAGTCGCTCCAGCATCAGCCAGAGCACGACCGCGAGGGCGAGCACATAGAAGGCGGGGACCGGCAGGCCGAGGAACGTGGAGTCGTACAGATCGGTGAACGCGGTCGGCAGGCCTTGCGGGCCGGGGACGATCCGGCCGCCGTCGGTGACCCAGCCGGTCACGGCGTAGAGCATGCTGCCGGTTCCGAGGGTGGCGATGAAGGAGTCGATCCGGCCGAACACGACGATGACGCCGTTGACGACGCCCATGACCGCCCCTCCGACGATCACCGTGAGGCAGGCGAGCGGCCAGGGCCACCCGGCGTGCACGATGAGCTGCATGACCATGACGTGCGCCAGGCCGAGGGCGTAGCCGAGGGAGAGGTCGAACGAGCCGGTCACGATCGGGACCATGGCGGCGAGCGCGAGGACGGCCGGGATCGACTGGGTGTAGAGGATCGAGTCGACCGTGTCCAGCGTGGGAAAGGTGCGCGGCAGGGCGAGGGAGAAGACCAGGAAGAGCAGGGCCGTCAGAGCGAGCAGACCGTAGGCGCTGATGAGCTGCCCACCGGGGCGATGTGCCCCGGGTCGCCCGCGCGAGGCCGTCATGCGTGCGCCGGAGGTTCGGAAGGGGGCACGGGCGGTGGCGTGGAACGCGGCACGGACGGCGGCACGGACGGCGGAGTGGAAGGTGGCACGGACGGCGGAGTGGAAGGTGGCACGGATGGCGGCATGGCCGAGGCCGCTCGGGTGAGTTCCGCGACCGTGAGGGCCGTACCGCTCAGTTCGGACGTCACGGCTCCGCGCACGAAGACCAGGGCGCGTCGGCACACGCTCGCGACCTCCTCGAAGTCGGTGGAGACGAGCAGGACCGCGAGGCCCGCGGCCACCGCCTCGTCGAGCAGGCGGTGGATCGCGGCCTTCGCCCCGACGTCCACACTCGCGGTCGGCTCCTCGAGGATCAGCAGCCGCAGGTCCACGCGCAGCCACCGGCCGAGCATGACCTTCTGCTGGTTGCCGCCGGACAGGATGGCGATGGGCGCCTCGCTGTCGCGGGGGCGCACCGAGAACCGTTCGATCAGGGCGGCGGCCTCGGCGCGTTCGCGGCGGGGGAGGAGCGGGCGCAGCGCGGACAGGCCTCCCGCACGCGGATTGGCCAGCAGGTTCTCCCGGACGGTCAGCCCGGCGGCGCAGCCCTCCCGCACCCGGTCGCCCGGCACGAAGCCGACTCCGAAGCCCACGGCCTCCGCGACCGTACGGGGGCGGTACGGCTGTCCGCCGAGCAGGGACCGCCCGTCGAGGAGGGGCCCGGACCCGGCGAGGGCCCGGCCCAGCTCCAGATGTCCGGCCCCCGAGAGGCCGACCAGGCCGAGGACTTCCCGGGCCCGCAGCTCCAGGCCGACCGGCCCCGTGCCGACGGTCCGTACGCCGTCGAGGTCCAGGAGGGCCGGTCCGTCGGCCGGAGTCATGGCGGACCGGTGAGCCGTCGGTTCCACGCCGTCCCCGTCCCCGTTCCCGTCCGCGTCTCTGTCTCCGTCTCCGCCTCCGCCTCCGCCGACGATGTCGTGGACCAGGCTGACCGGGCTGTGGCCCGCCAGCGGGCCGTGGCTGACGAGGCGGCCGTCGCGCAGCACGGCGAAGGAGTCGGCGACCCGGTACACCTCGTCCAGCCGGTGGGTCACGTAGAGGATGGCGTGCCCCCGGACGCGCAGGGCGTGCAGGACGTCGAACAGCCGGGCGCAGTCGGCGGCCGGGAGGCGGGCGGTCGGCTCGTCGAGGACGATGAGCTTCGCGCGGGCCGCGAGTGCCCTGGCGATCGCGACCAGCGAGCGCTCGGCCGGGTCGAGCCCGGCGATCGGCGCGTCGGGGTCGAGCTGCCCGGCGACGGCCCGCAGGGCGTCGGCGCAGCGCTCGCGGGTCCGCCGCCAGGAGATCAGTCCGGCGCGGCGCGCATAGCCGGCGCTCAGGGCGATGTTCTCGGCGACCGTCATCCACTCCACGAGACCGAGGTCCTGGTGGATGAAGGACATGGTCCGGGAGGCGGCGTGACTGCCGAGCGGGTGTCCGGCCACGGTGATCCGCCCGGCGTCGGCGTGGTGGACGCCGGCCAGCACCTTGATCAGCGTCGACTTCCCCGCGCCGTTCGGCCCGAGCAGGGCGAGCGTGCTGCCGGCGTGGACGTCCAGATCGACGTCGTCCAGCGCGATCGTCCCGCCGAAGCGCTTGCGGAGCCCGCGGACGCGGACCAGGGGCTCCGACGCGAAGGGACGCATGAACTGATCCTATAGGGATCATTCATGATATTTCAGACATTCACTTCACGCCGCGTCGAGCCCGCATTCGGCCCAGATGACCTTGCCCTGCGCGAGGTAGCGCGTGCCCCAGCTCCGGGACAGCTGCGCGACGAGGAACAGGCCCCGTCCGCCCTCGTCGGTGCTGGCCGCCCGGCGCAGGTGCGGGGCGGTGTTGGCGGCGTCGGAGACCTCGCAGATCAGGGCGCGGTCGTACAGCAGCCGCACCCGGATGGGCCCGGAGCCGTGGCGGACGGCGTTGGTCACCAGCTCGCTCAGGATCAGCTCCGCGGCGAACGAGGCCTCGTCGAGTCCCCAGTCGGCCAGCTGGCGCATGGCGGCCGCCCGGACTTCGCTGACCTGGGCCGGGTCGGCGGGCAGCTCCCAGGTCGCGATCCGGGCGGGGTCCAGCGCGTGGGTGCGGGCGACGAGCAGGGCGATGTCGTCGCAGGGGTGGGCGGGCGCCACGGTGTCCAGGATCGCCTGGCAGGTCTCCTCGGGGGTGCGCCCCGGCTGGGCCAGGGCCTCGCGCAGCTGTTCGAGGACCAGGTCGACATCGCGGTGCCGGTCCTCGATGAGCCCGTCGGTGTAGAGGACCAGCTGACTGTCCTGCGGGACGTCGATCTCGACGGCGTCGAAGGGCAGCCCGCCGAGGCCGAGCGGCGGCCCGGCCGGCAGGTCGGGATAGGACACGGTGCCGTCGGGGCTGACCAGCGCGGGCGGCGGATGACCGGCGCGGGCCATGACGCACCGCTGCGTGGTCGGGTCGTAGACGGCGTAGAGGCAGGTCGCGCCGATGATGCCGACGCCCTCGCCGTCGGGGTCCTCCCGGTCCAGCCGTCCCACGAGGTTGTCGAGGTGGACGAGGACCTCGTCCGGCGGGAAGTCGAGTTCGGCGTAGCTGCGCGCGGCGGTGCGCAGCCGGCCCATGGTGGCGGCGGAGAGCATGCCGTGCCCGACGACGTCGCCGACGAGGAGGCCGATGCGGCTGCCCGAGAGCGGGATGACGTCGTACCAGTCGCCGCCGACGTCGGATTCGGCGGGCAGATAGCGGTGGGCGACCTCGACGGCGTCCTGATCGGGCAGACCGTGCGGGAGCAGTCGGCGTTGCAGGGCCAGGACCATGGCGCGTTCGTGGGTGTAGCGCCGGGCGTTGTCGAGGGACAGGGCGGCCCGGGTGGAGAGTTCCTGGGCGAGCGAACGGTCGTCGTCCCCGTACGGCTCCCCTGCGCGGTAGAAGCTGGCGATGCCCAGGAGGACGCCACGGGCGACCAGGGGGACGGCGATGAGGGAGTGGACATGCTCCAGCAGCTGCTCGGTGTGCTCGGGATCCTGGGCGAGCCAGCCCGCCGCGGCCTTCAGGTCCGGCTCCAGCACCGCCCGTCCGCTGGTCAGGCACCGCAGCTGGGGCGCGGTCGGGCCGAACTCGATCCGCTTGCCGACCGGAGTGAAGGGCAGACCGTCGCGGATGCCGTGGACCACGACGCGGCGCAGGTCCTCGACGGGGTCGGCGGACTCCTCGCCGCGCAGCGCGGCCTCGGGCAGATCGACGGTCACGAAGTCGGCCAGTCGCGGGACCGCCGTCTCGGCCAGTTCCTCGGCGGTGCGGCGTACGTCCAGCGTGGTGCCCATCCGGGCGCTGGCCTCGGACAGCAGCTCCAGGCGGCGGCGCGCGGCGACGGCGTACGTCCCCACGTGCGGCTCTCCCAGCAGCACCAGCCCTCTGGCCGCGGGCGACGGCTCCGCGGCCTCGGGCAGCCGCCCGGTCCGCCCGGTCCGCCCGGTCCGCACGGCGACCGCGAGTCGTGGGCGCGATCGGGCCGCCGAGAGGACGGCGGGCTCGGCAGCCAGCTCGGCAGCGGGTTCGGCGGTGGCCTCGGCGGTGGCCTCGACGGTGGGGAAGCCCAGCACCTCGTCGACCTTGTGGGGGACGAGCAGCGGCGCCCCCGGGACGGAGCCGGGGAGCAGCGCCTCGATGGCGATGCCCTGCACCCCGGACGCGCTCGTCATCGGACGGCTCACCAGCGTGATGCGTCGGCCGCCGGGCAGGGAGACGTCGACGGCGGCCCGCTGGGCGCCCGAGATGAGCTCGGCGGCCTTCTCCTTGAGGATCGCCCGGTCACGAGGGTGCAGATCGAGGGCCGGCACGCGGTCCAGCCCGTCGGCGGCGTCGGCGCCCGGCACGTCGGTCCTGGTCGCCAGATACGCCTGCAGCAGAGCGCGCTCACGCGTGGAACTCTGCCTCAGCAGCCGCCGCTCCGTGGCCTGGGCCGCCTTGCGGATCACGGCGGTCAGCGCCGGGGTCTCGGCGCTGAGCGGGTAGCCGAAGCAGAGGATCCCCTCGATGCGCCCGCTGAGCGGGTCGCGGACCGGCAGCGCGATGCAGGCGCCCCGCTGGGAGCGCTCCGCGAAGTGCTCGGCGCCGTAGACCCGTATGAGCTGCCGTTCGGCCAGGGCGAGGCCGATGCCGTTGGTGCCCGCGACCTGCTCGGCGAACACGAATCCGGGCACGGTCTGGATCGCCGGCAGCTTTCTGAGCAGCGACGACTGTCCGAAGCGACGCAGCAGGACGGTGCCGCTCGCGTCGGCGAGGGAGATGTTCATCTCGCTGCCGGAGAACCTGGTCTGCAGCCGGTCGAGCACCGGCACGGCGGCGCGGACGAGCCGGCCGCCCGGATCGAAGTCCTCCCGGAAGGGAAGGTCGGTCTGGTCCGGCGAGAGGCCCAGGGCCCGGCTGCGCCGCCACGAGCTCAGAATGGGCGTGCGGACGCCCGCGTCGACCGGCTCGCCCTGCAGAAACCGCTCACGGAAGCGCGTGGGTCCCGTGCCGCCCGTCGCACGTCCCGTCGCTGTCGGTATCGGTGTCGGCTCGCTGTCGGACCGGACCACGCTCTGCCTCGCTCGCCTCTGCCATAAGCCACTTTCCGGAGGAATCCGGCATTGCCGAGGATACGGTCATTGGTGGCGCGAGTCACGGCCGTCACCTCACGCCCGGCACCGGGCAGCCGTCAGAGAACCGCGACCGGGGTGACCGGCGAACCCGTGCCGCCCGGCACGTTCAACGGCGACACGACGAACAGGAACGTGTGGCGCCCCGCCTCGGCGGTCGCGGCGGAGAGGGCCTCCAGGTCCAGGTTGTCCAGCAGCGGCACCCCCAGCGCGGCGACGGCCAGGGTGTGCACCGGCGAGTGCACGCCGGCCACCGGCGAGGGCCGCACATCGCTGTCGCCGTCGCCGCCGAGCAACGCGATCCCCCGCTCCGCCAGCAGCGGCACGGCGTCCACATGGAAGCCCGCGCTGCCCGCGCCGGAGTCCCAGGCGCCGAGTTCCGTGCGGCGACGGACGTGCCCGGAACGCAGCAACACCGCGTCGCCCTCGCCGATCGTCACCCCGAGCGCCTCCTCCACGGCGATGACGTCCTGCGCGTGCACCGCCCGGCCCGGCTCCAGCCACGGGACGCCGAGGACGGCCGGCAGGTCGAGGAGCACGCCCGTCGTGACCAGGGGGCCGAGCGCCGACACCGCGCCGAAGCGGGCGCCCGCGGCGTCCACGACCTCGTGCGCGGTCCGGCCGTCGTAGAGCCGCCCCCGGTAGGCGATGTGGCACAGTGCGTCCAGATGGGTGACGGCCTTGCCGTGGTGGTCGACGGCGATGAAGTCCTTGTAGGCGGTCGGCTCCGGGCCCTCCACGTCACCGAGGTCGGTCATGTGGTGCAGGGCGGGCCTGCGGTTGTCGGGGCCGGGCTCGGTGTTCCAGGGCAGCGCCATCGGGACGACCGTCCCCGACCGAACGCACGCCGTGGCCCGCCGTACGTGATCTGCGGTCACCCGGTTCCAGGCGCCGCGGTCGGCCGGGGTCCAGCGACCCCACGTCCGCACGGCCTCGAAGAGCGCGTCGAACTCCCGACGCGAGACCGGCGGCCCGTTGCCGACGCCGGTCAGCTCGATCCCGGGGTCCTCGGCGGGGCCCGGGCTCATCCGTGCGCGCCGGGATTCGACGCGCCGTCCGGGCCCGAGGGCAGCGCGAGGTGGGCGAGGTCGCCCGGCGGAGGACTCGTCACGGACCACAGCGGAGCGGCGTCCCCGTCGGCGATCGCGGCCGGGGCGTCGGTGAGATTCATGCGCTCGCGCAGCCTGCCGTAGAAGTCCGTCGGACCCAGCCGGACCGCCCGAAGCCGCCGGGGAGCCGCGTACACCCCGATCCAGTCGCCCGGGTCGAGCACTCCCCGCAGCTGGCCGTCGACGCTGACGGCGGCCTGGCCGGACCGTTCGAGGATCCGCAGCGCGACGGGTTCGTCCGGGGCGGCCACCACCGAGCGGTTGAACGTCATGTGCGGGGCGACCGGAGTGAACACGAGACCCTCCGCACGGGGCGAGACGACGGGACCGCCGGCGGCGAAGCTGTACGCGGTCGACCCCGTCGGCGTGGCCACCAGCAGCGCGTCGGCGGAGTAGGACGCCAGGAGCCGGCCCGCCAGATAGACGCCGACCGACACCTGCCGGTCCCTGGACAACTTCTCCACGACGATGTCGTTCAGCGCGATGACGTCGAGGGCGACGCCCCAGTCGTCACCGACCTCGCAGTCGGGGCGCACCGCCGGCGCCGGCAACAGCGGCCCGCGGCCGTACCGCAACAGCGCCGCCACGTCCGGCGGCACCCGCAGCGGGCAGGAGGCCCGCATGGTGAGCAGCATCCGGCTCTCGACGGTGAGCCGCTCCTCCCGCACGGCGTCCAACGCCGCCCGGACGGCCGTGGCGGGCACCTCCGTCAGAAAACCCACCCGGCCGAGATCGACCCCCAGGACCAGGGCGTCGTGCTCGGCGGCCAGCCGGGCCCCGCGCAGGAAGGTGCCGTCGCCGCCCAGCGTGACGACGAGATCCGGGTCTCCCGCGGCGGCGACCTCCTCCCGGGCGCTGTGCCGCTCGCCTTCCCGCCACACGTCGATGTCCGCGCACCCCACGGCGTTCTCGGCGCACCACGCCCGCACGGCCCGCGCGGCGTCCACGGCCGCCGCGCGCCCACCGTGCACGACCAAGCCGATCCGGTTCACCGCCATGCCTGCCTCCCAGCCGACTCGCACGGACGCCTAGAAAGCCATACTCGCCGCGAAAGCCCCCCGGCGCGCCCCGCACGCCCACGCCGCCGTGCGCCGTCAGGTCGCGTGCTGCTCGTACCAGCCCTCGAGCAGGGTGGTTCCGAGGTCGGGCGACTTCTTGATCAGCTTCTGGGAGAGCAGGAAGTCGACGATCTTCCGGGACGAGGCGAGGTCGGAGTCGTCGATGCCGCGCGCGGCGAAACTGATCTCCGGGAGCACCTGAGTGGTCTGCGCCACCGGGAGCTTGGCCTGCCGGTCGGCCGCCTGCGCCGCGGCGGCCGGGTCCTCGGTGACCAGCTTGTCCGCCTCGGCCACGACCTTGAAGATCTTCCCGGCGACGTCCTCGTTGTCCTTCAGCCAGTTCTGGTCGGCGAGCAGCCACTGTGCGTACCGCACGCCGAAGTCGCCGATGCGGCCCGCGATGTGCCCGCCGTCGGCCGCGCCCTTGGCCGCCCACGGTTCGAACAGGATGTACCCGTCGATCAGACCGCGCTTCAGCATCCCGGGGATCTCCGGCGGAGAACTCTGCAGGATCTTCACGGACTTCGGGTCGATGCCGTGGTGCCGCAGATACGTGTGGGTGGCGTAGAGGCCGAGCCCCTGGATCGACGCCATCGTCCTGATCTGCCGAGGCTCGGTGACGCCGTTGCGCAGGACCACCTTGAGGTAGCGGTCGGACGTCTGGAAGACGCCCAGGGCCCGCAGGCCGGGGCTGGTCACCATCAGCGGCAGCGCGGTGGAGTCGGCGTTGGCCGAGATCTGCGCGGTGCCCGCCGTCACCGCCTGGGCGGCGGCCGGCCCGCCCTCCGTCTGCACGAGCTGGACGTCCACCCCGGCCTTGTCGAACAGACCGCGCTCCTCGGCCAGGTAGAACGGGGCGTACGAGGCGTCGACGCCCAGGGCGACGCGGACCGTCGGCCGCCCGGCCGACCCCACGGACGCCGAGTCCGTCGACCCGGCGGTACAGGCGGAGGCGAGGACCAGCGCCGCGCAGGCGGCGATCAGGGCACGCGGGGTGCCGGTTCTGACGGTGTGCATGGACGTCCTCCCAGGGGCGGAAAGCTCGAGGACTCGACGGTCCCAGCACGGGCCCGGACCGGTAAGCGCGACGTCCTGCTCACCGGACCGACAGCTCCACCGTCCCCGTGACGCACGGCGTGCCGTCCTCCTTGACGATCGACACGTCGAGCGACACCCGGACCCCCACTTCGGAGCCGGAGCCGGAGCCGGAGCCGGTGACCGAGCGGACCGTCGCCGTCCAGGTGAGCGGTTCGCCGGCTGTCGCGGTCGCGGCATTGCGCCAACTCACGGCGAGGAGACGGGCGTCGGGGCCGGCCCAGGCCAGTGCGTGCCGACCGAGCGTCTCGCCGTGGAGGGTGGACTGCACGACGACGTCCGGGAACCCCTCCGAGACCGCGAAGGCGGCGTCGTAGTGGATGCGGTGCGAGTTCCACGACACCGCGCTGAACCGGAACAGCTGCACCCTGCTGTGCGTGTACCGCAGAGGGGCGCAGACCTCACCCGCGATCGGGGCCGTCACGCGGCGCCTCCCCGGGCCTGAGGCTCCAGGGCCTCGCGGACGACGATCGTCTCGTCCACGGCCGTCAGCTCGCTCCCGTCCGCCGACGTGAACCGTGTCGTGAGCGCCAGGAGCACGAACGCGCCCGAGCGGCCGTGCTTGCGCTGGGCGGACACCACCGCCCGGGACGCCGTGACCCGGGTGCCGGCCACCGGTGCCCGCGTCAGCCGCACCGACTGACCGCCGTGCACCTGACGCACCGGCAGGCCCCGGGTGCACGGCGACTCCCGCACGGCCAGGCCGTCCGGCCGCAGATCCCCTTCCACCGGCCCGTCCTCCCAGCTCATCGTGCCCGCGAGGAACAGCGGGGGCGCCTCGACGGGCTCCCCGGCCGCCTCCCGGGCGCGTGCCCACCGGACGTACTCGTCGTCGTTCAGCGCCGCCGCGTACCGGCAGAAGTCCCGGACCGTCATCGCGCCGCAGTCCTCGTGGTCCCAGCGGTCGACGAGACGGCGGGCCCGCGCCAGCACCTCGTCCAGCGCGGACCCCCCGCCGGCGTTCACAGCGCCGACCGCAGGGCTCGGCTGATCCCCAGGCCCGCGGTGCGCAGCGCGCCGGCGTGGGCGGTCGCGTCGACGCGGTAGGTGGGCGCGGTGATGGACAGCGCGCCCGCCGGAACGTCCTCGCGGCCGAAGACCGGCACGGCCGTGCTCGTGTAGCCGAGCCGCACCTCCTCCGCCTCCGTCGCGACGCCCTGCTCCCGGATCCGCTCCAGCTGGCCGCGCAGCCGGCCCGGCGAGGTGATCGTGTGCCGGGTGAACGGCTTCAGCCCGCTCCTGACCACCTCGCCGAAGAGCGCGCCGGGGGAGAAGGCGAGGATCGCCTTGCCGGTGGCCGTGCAGTACAGCGGCAGCCGGCCCGCCACCCGGGACTCCTCGCTCAGCCCCCGGTGCGGCAGGATCTTCTCCAGGTACACCACGTCGAGGCCGTCGTGGATCGCGAAGTGGATCGTCTCCCGGGTGGCCAGCAGCAGATCCTCCATGTACGGCTGGGCCACCTCGCGCAGGATCCGCTGCCGGTGCACCCGCTGGCCGATCTCGAACAGCCGCAGTCCCAGCCGGTAGTTGCAGCCCGCTCTCTCCAGCAGCCCCCAGACGACCAGCTCCTGGCAGAGCCGGTGCACGGTCGCCTTCGCCACGCCCGTGCGGCGCACGAGATCGGCGAGGGACAGCGAGTCGTCGTCGACGGTGAACGCCTCCAGGATGGGCCGCACCTTGCCGAGCACGGAGTTCATCGAGTCGTGGTCGGAAGCGGAGCCGGGGCCGGGGACTGCGGAGCGGTCGATCGGGACGACGGTCATGAGAGCACCTCGCGATTCAGTCGACGGAGGACGCCTCGGCGAGGAACGCCAGGCTGAGCGGGTTGTAAAGATCGGCCTTCTCATGCTGAGGCCAGTGCCCGCATTCGGGGAAGACCTCCAGGCGGGCCCCCGGGATCGCCGCGGCGATCGCCTCCGCCTCCGGGACGTCGCCGAGCGGGTTCTTGTTGCCCCACACGACCAGCGTCGGCACCTTGATCCGCGCCATGCGGTCCGGGCGCAGCAGGTTGCGCTCACGGGCCTCGACCTCCTGCAGCGCCAGCAGGTTGTGCAGGTTCCGCCGGAACTCGGGGTGGTGGTAGATCTCGTACCGCACCCGGGTCAGCTCGTCGCCCAGCTCCTCGTCCCACTCCGCCCACAGCAGCCGCAGCCGCTCGCGGGTGAAGGAGACGTCGTCCTCCAGCGCGGCGGCCCGGGTGGAGGTCTTCAGCCGGTCCATCACCTTCGGGTTGATCTTCGTGCCGCCCATGCACAGCAGCTGCAGCGAGGCCACCCGGTCCGGGTGCTCGCTCGCCGCCCACGAGCCCACCCAGCCGCCCAGCGACTCACCGACGAGGTGCGCGCGTTCGGCGCCGACCGCGTCCAGGTAGGACAGCAGGTGATCGACGTACGCCGGGATCTCGCCGGGCCGGTCCGGCTTGCCGGTGTAGCCGTGCCCCAGCATGTCGACGGCGTGGCAGCGGTAGCCGGCCCCGGCGTGCGCCGGGATGTTCCGTACGAAGGCCTCCAGATGGCCCGTGGTGCCGTGCAGGAACACCACGTGCTCGCCGTCCTGCGGGCCGGCCTGCAGGGCGCGGGTCCTGAAGTCGCCGGTCTCGACGTACGCGTGGCGGTAGTCGAGGCCCGACAGTTCGGTCCAGATGCTCATGACTGCCTTTCGTGGGTCGGTGCGGGATCGAGGACGGCGACGGCCATCCCGGTGAGCCATTCCGGCATCGGCTCGTAGGCCAGTCGCCGCCCCGGGACGTGGTCGAGGACGGCGGCCATGAGCAGCCAGGTGCGCAGCTCCTGCGCCCCGTTGCCGGCGGCCTTCTCCAGCTCCCCGGTGGTGAACGCGGTCGCCCGGTGCGCCTGGCCGCGCTCGACGAGCGTCAGGAACCCGTCGTCGAACTCCGGGGTGATCGCCGCCTCGGCGGCGCGGATGATCTCGCGGCGGCGCGCGTCGTAGTCCTGCCAGTTCTCGCGGCCGTTCAGCCAGGCGCCGACCATGAACTCCTCGTCGTCGCCGTGCGGATCGCGCCAGTCGGGCCAGGGCAGCCGGTGCGACAGCCCACCGGAGCCGATCACCGCGATCCGGCGGTCGTCGGGGAACGCCAGCGCCGCCTCCCGGATCGCCCGGCCCAGCTGGTCGCAGCGCTCCAGGGTGGGCAGCGGAGGCGCGAACACGTTCACGACGAGCGGCACGATCTCCACGTCCAGCCCGTCGAGCAGATACTGGATCGCGTGCGACTGCCCGTGGTCGATCTGCAGCCGCGCCGAGAACGCGACGTCGAACCGGCCGCCGTCCACCAACGAGTCGGCGAGATGCCGGGCGAGCGGGACGTCGACCGACTGCGGCCCCTTCGGGGTGCCGGACTCACCGCTGGCGACGCACTCGCCGACGCCGATCGTGAACGCCGGGATCAGGTCGAGCCAGAAGCCCCGGAAGTGGTTGGAGCCGACCAGGATCACGGTGTCGGGCCGGGCGGCGGCGAGCGCCTCGCGCGCCTGGCCGAGCGCGTCGCGGAAGCGTTCCGCGCGGTCCTTGTGGAGGGTCTCCTCCCAGTGGGTGTTCATCAGCGTGCTGTGCGACGCGCCCACACCCAGGACGATCTCGGTCATGCCGTGGCTCCTTCCAGCTCGGCGCGTGTGCGGGTGACGGTGTCGACGGCCGTCCGGATCAGATGGCGCGTCAGCTTCTCCATGGCCCGCACCGAGACGGTGTTCATGCCCCGCGCGAAGTCGATCCCGAAGGGCGCCTCGACGACCTTGGGCATGCCGACCCGCACGGTGGGGATGCCCCGGTTGCGCAGGATGTTGGCGTCGGTGGCACCGCTGTTCCCCCGGATCGCCTCGTGCTCGCGGCCCTCGAACGCGGCCCAGCCCGCCGTCGCGCTACGGCAGATCCAGCTCTGCGGGTCCGTCCGCGTGCCCGGGATCGCGACCGCCATCTCGGCGCTCACGTCGAGGCCGGGCAGCTTGCCGCGGATGGTGTCGATCGCCGCGAGGAACTCCCGCTTGGCCCGCATCGGCGTGGTGTCCGGGCCGATGCGCAGATCGACCATGAGGGTGCAGGAGGCCGGCGTCACCGCCGCCGTCCGCGGCCAGCCGCCGTGCACGGAGGCGACGATGCCCTGCGGGGCGACCGTGCCCGACGTATGGCGCTCGGCGTACTCGACGAACCACTCCTCCAGGTACCGGGTGACCTCACCGGCGCGGGCGATCGCGTTGTCGTAGGGCAGACGATGCCGTGAGCCGACGTAGGTGTGCGTGCCGCGGACGGTGACCTGGAACCAGACGAGGCCCACCTCGTCCCAGGAGACCGTCCAGCCCGGTTTGGCGATGACCGCGTAGTCGGTCCACACGCCCTGCTCCAGGAGGAACGAACAGCCCACGCCCTGGCCCGTGTTGCGCCGCACCCCGACCGGCCGGGCGTTCGTGGGCATGCCGCCCGCGCCGAACGCGGCCACCAGATCGCCGGTGAGCGGCACGCCCGCCAGCCCGATGGCCTCGGCGGCCATCATCACGCACGCGGCGTGCCCCTTCGGGTTGGAGGCGCCGAGGCCGACGACGAGATCGTCGTAGACCGTGGCCTGCGGGCGCATGTCGTCCCGCAGCTCGGGGCCGATCCAGGGGAGGTCCTCGCTCTCCTCGCCGACCGTGAGGGTGTCGATCGGCGCGTAGAGCATCAGGTCGGGGCCGGTGCCGTCGCCCTCCAGCCGGGCCCAGGCGTTGGCCTGCCGGTCGTCGAGCGGTTGGACTTCCGTGCGGCATCCGGAGATCGCGAGGGTGTCCGCGATGTGCGCGGCGAGCGGCCCCTCGTCGCCGGTGGGGCTCGGGATGTCGACGAGCCCGATGATCAGCTCGCGCAGCCGGTCGCCGGTCACATGCCGCCAGGCCTCCTCGGCCCAGCCGCGCCGCCGGTCGTCGAGGCCCGCGAGCCCGTCGGGGCTCACTGGTTGATCCTGTGGACCTGGGTCATGGCGGTGCGCGCGAGGCGCTTCCTCGCCAGGGGGATGCCGACGGCGATCGCGGCCCCGGCCAGCAGGGTGAGCAGGGTACGGCCCATGGTCATGCCTTCTTCTCGATCGGGGGGTTCCCGCCCGCCGGGTTCGCGCCCGCCGCCGCGAGCTTCTTGGCGTACTCCTCCTCGCTGAGGTTCCGCCAGGCGGTCAGCGAGATGTCGGGGCGGTAGAGCTTCTCCGGCGGCGCGTCCGTGATGTCGACCATCCACGCGTCCTGGCCGGAGAACTGGCCGTGGAACAGCCAGCGGATCGCGCCCAGGTACTTGGCGTAGAAGCGGAGCGTGTTCCAGCCCTCGGTGAAGTTGACCATCACGCCGACGTAGCGGTGGCTGTCCTCGTCGACGGGGACGTAGAACTCGTAGTGGATGAAGTTCGGGTAGGCGATCCGCAGCACCCCCGGCATGGACAGGGAGGCGAAGCCGGGGAACTCCTGCGCCTCGATGACCGGGTCGACCCGGTCCGGCTTGCCGGTGTTGCCGATGTTGAAGGTCTCCTTCGGCGGCTGCTGCTTCCACCAGCGCTTGTTGCTCCAGTGGCCCACGCCGGGGAAGTCGGCCTCCCAGTGGACCTCGTCCTGCACCCGGAAGATCCACCGGTCCCTGGGCACGATCCGGGTGATGTTCCAGGTCGGCATGGGTTTGAACAGCCGCCACAGCGCCGTGCGGTGCAGATACTTGGCGTGCCCCTCGTCGAAGCCGTTCTCGCAGGCGAAGCGCCAGTTGCCGGAGCGCGGGTCGATCCGCCCGCCCATTACGAAGGCGTTCTCCACCAGCTCCTCCGGGAGCTGCGAGTCGATCGGGTGCGGTTCCTCGTCGGCGATCGGGATGTACACCCACACCATGCCGAGCCGCTCCTCGACCGGGTACGTGCGCACCGAGACCTTGCCGGTGAGCCGACAGCCCGGCCCGTCGGTGATGACCGCGCTCAGCTTCCCGGTGGGCAGGTCGAAGGTCCAGCCGTGGTACGGGCAGCTGACGGTGCCGGGGAACTGCTGATCGCCCTCCGACAGCGGCACCCCCCGGTGCGGGCAGCGGTTGTGCAGCGCGTACGCCGTGCCGTTGTCCCTGATCAGCGTGATCTTCTCGCCGCAGATCGTGAACGGCAACGGTTTGCCGGTGATCTGGCCGGCCCAGGTGACCGGGTACCAGTAGCCGCGGAAGCCCGCGCCCGCCGCGTCGTAGTGGGGCCAGGAACGCCAGTCCTGGCGGCCGGGCTCGCCGGATGCTCTGCGGCGCCCGCGGACGGGAGTCTGTGCCTCGGGTGAGTCCTCGACCGTCATCGTGCGTGTCCTCCTGCTGCCGTGCGAACAGTCGACCCGAGCATGCGGGCGCCGACGGATCTGCCCAAGGGACCCGTCTCGCTGAGCAGAACGCCCCCTCGACGACGGGACGGCGGAGGAATCCTCGGGCCGCGTCCCGCTCAGCGGACCCATGCCGATGCAGGGAGGTCGGGCCGGGGTCTACGGTGCGCCAATTCGGGCCGCTCTTCGACGACCCGCCGCGACCGGCGGTCTCTTCCCCATCACCGAGGTGCGCATGCAGACACCGTCCCGCCCAAGACGTCTCCTCGCAGGATCCGCAGCCCTGACCGCCGCACTCCTCACGCTCACCTCGTGCGGCGCCGGCACCACCGACTCGACCGCAGCAGGGGGCGGGAAGGACGCCGGCCCCACGATCCGGATCGCCGTCGGCATCGACCCCTCCTTCGCCCCCTTCTTCCTCGCCGACGCCCAGGGACTGTGGGCGAAGCACGGCGTCGACGTCCGACTCGTCCAGTTCGGCAAGGGCGGTGAGGGGGTGGACGCCCTCGGCGCCGGCCAGGTGCAGCTGGCCGGCAACTCCGACACCACCACCATCGGAGTGCTCCAGCAGACCCCCTCGCTCCGGTCGCTGCTGGTGTACGAGCAGTCCGGCCGCTATCTGAAGGTCGTCCTCGGCCCGAAGATCAAGTCGGCCGCGCAGATCAGGAAGATGGCCGTCGTCCCCGGTCTCTCCCAGCTCGCGGCCACCCGGTTCCTGGAGTCGAAGGGCATCGACCCCGAGACGGTCGACCTGGTCACCGCCGACCCGCCCGAGATCCCGGCGCTGACCCGGAAAGGAGACGTGGACGCCTACGTCCTGTGGGAGCCCTGGCCCACCAAGGGCGTGGCACTCGGCGAGCGGATCCTGGAGACCACCGGCGACTTCGGCCTGTCCTACTCCCACTGGCTGCTGACGACCGACACCTGGCTCAAGGACAACACCGCGACCGCCGTCAAGGTCGCGACTGCGCTCCAGGAGGCCGCCGAGCAGACCGAGAGCGACCCGGACGCGGCGGCCGAGGCCACGAAGAAGGCCACCAAGATCCCGCCGGCCCAGACCGTGAACGCGATCAAGGAGATCGACTTCGCGGTCCGTGACTTCACCGCCGAGGACCTGAAGGCGTACGACGACACCGCCTCCTTCTATCTGGGCACCGGCAAGGTCAAGGCGAAGCCGGACGTGGCCACGGCCGTCCTGAACGGCTGGTCCACCGAGCACCTGAAGGGATCCTGATGACCAAGGCCATCGAGACCACCGCAGTGGAGAGCGGCCGGGCGGCCGGGCGCGGCGCCGCACTGCGCGCCGACGGCGTCGGCATCCGCTTCGGCTCGTTCCAGGCGGTGCGGGACATATCCCTGGACATCGCCGCCGGCGAGTTCCTCTGTCTGCTCGGACCGAGCGGCTGCGGCAAGTCCACCCTGCTGTCGGCGATGGCGGGGTTCGTGACACCGAGCGAGGGCAGCCTCACCGCGGGCGGCGCCGAGATCGCCGGGCCCGACCCCGAGCTGGGCATGGTCTTCCAGAGCAGCGAGGCGCTCTTCGACTGGATGACGGTCCGGCAGAACGTGATGTTCGGACCGCGCATGCGCCGGAAATCGCGTGCGGTGCAGGCGGAACTCGCCGACGAATACCTGAGGTTGGTCGGACTCCGGCACTGCGCCGACCGCTTCCCCGGCCAGTTGAGCGGCGGCATGCGGCAACGCGTCCAGATCGCCCGCGTGTTGGCCAACGAACCGAGCGTCGTCCTCATGGACGAACCGTTCGGCGCGCTCGACGCGCAGACCCGGCAGGTGCTCCAGGAGGAGACGGACCGCATCTGGCGCGCCTCGGGCTGCACCGTCGTGTTCGTCACCCACGACATCGACGAGGCGATCCTGCTCGCCGACCGCATCGCCGTGATGACCGCGGGACCGGCGGCGAGGATCAAGTCCGTGTATCCGGTGGACCTGCCGAGACCACGCGACGAGGCCGACCCGGGCGTCGTCGAACTGCGCCGCAGCCTCCGGGAGGACATCGGCGAGGAGGTGCGCAAGGCCCTGCGCGACCAGGGCCTGGACACGGAGGAGGACGTCCGATGACGGTTGCGACGGCGGGCCGAGCCGCCACCCCACAGGCCCGGCGGCGCTCCGACCGGGCGAGCGCCCAGAGCCTGCGCACGATCGGCCTGTACACCCTGTCCGTCCTCATCGGCGTCGGCGTCTGGCAGCTGCTGGCCCTGCAGTACGGCTCCTCCCTGGTCGCCTCGCCCAAGGAGACCCTGTCGGCCGCGGAGGAACTGGCCCGGGACGGCACGCTGACCAACTCGATCATCGCCTCCAGCCGGCGCATCCTGATCGGCTGGGGACTCGGGATCGTCGTCGGCGTGCCGGTCGGCCTGCTGGTGGGACAGATCAAGGTCGTACGCCAACTCCTGGACCCGTACATCGAGTTCTTCCGGTTCATCCCGCCGGTCGCCTTCGTCACCCTGGCCGTGGTGTGGCTGGGCATCGGCGAGTCGTCGAAGGTGGTCCTGATCTTCTACACGGCCGTCTTCATCGTCACCCTCAACACGAGCGCCGGCGTCATGGCGGTGAGCGAGTCCAAGCTCAGGGCGGCGGCGAGCCTGGGCGCGAGCCGACGGCAGATCCTCCAGCGGATCGTCCTGCCGTCCACCGTGCCGCACATCATCACCGGCGCACGGCTGGCCATGGGCAACAGCTTCCTGACCATCGTCTCCGCCGAGATCGTCGCCGCCCAGGTCGGTCTCGGCTCGCTGATCTGGACCTCCCGCAACTACGGCCGGATCGACTGGGTCTTCGTCGGAATCATCACCCTGGGCATCCTCGGGTTCGTCTTCGACCGCGTCCTGCGGATCGTCGCCTCCCGGGCCCTGCGTCGATACGGAGTGAAACTGTGAGTCGTGCCCTTGTCCTGGAGACGTTCGGCGCGCTGCCGAGGCTCGTGGAGCGGCCGATACCGGAGCCGAGGCCCGGCCACACCCTCGTACGGCTGAGCGCCGCCGCCGTCACCCACCTCGATCTCAACGTCGTCGACGGCCGGTTCGGCATCCTCCCCGACCTGCCGGCGGTGCCCGGAACCGCGGGCAGCGGAACCGTCCTGGCCTCGGACACCCATCCGGAGGGCAGCCTCGTCCAACTCCGCGGCAAGGCGCTCGGGCTGCGCAGGGACGGCTGCTGGGCGGAGCACGCCCTGGTGCCGGACGCGGCCGTCGAGGCCGTGCCGGCCGGCACGGATCCCGCGCTGGCGTGCAGCTACTTCTCCCCGGCGGGCACGGCCTGGGCGGCGGTGCACCCGGTCGCGGCCGTGCTGCCGGGGGAGCGGGTCCTGGTGACCGGGGCCGCGGGCGCGGTCGGCGCGCTGACCGTGCAGCTCGCCGCGCGGGCCGGGGCGGAGGTGGTCGGCGTGGTCGGCCGCCCGGCCAAGCTCGCGCACGTCCCGCCGCCCGCGAAGGCCGTGTCGGCGGCCGAGCTGTCGCCGGAGGCGGTCGGCGGACCGATCGACGTGCTGATCGACACCGTGGGCGGGCCCGTGCTGCGGGACGCGCTGCGACTGGTCCGACCGCGCGGGCGCGCCGCCCTCGTCGGCTACACCGCCGGACGCGAGTTCACCGTGGACCTCGCGGACTTCCTCCTCGCCGACGTGTCGCTCAGAACCGTCAACCTGATGTCACGGGCCGCGGAGGTGGCCGACGACGTGCGGCGACTGCTCGCCGATCTCACGGCGGGGGAGCTGACGCTGCCGATCGAGCGGTACGCGCTCGACGACCTCGCCGAGGCCGTCGAGCGGCTGCGGACCGGGGAGGCGGTCGGCAGGGTGACGCTCGACCTGGGCTGATGCCGGATCCTGGGGGCCCGTCCGGCCGGACGGGCCCCCAGGATCACCCCGGTACGACCACCGCGCGGCCCCGGCAGCACACCGTGCCGTCGGGGCCGCAGTGTTCGACGAGGTCCAGCGTGACCGCACCGCTCGCCGCGTCCACCGCCCGCACCGTGCCGGTCACCACGAGCCGCTCCCCGGCGTGCGCGGGCGCCCGGTTCTGCCACCCGACCTCCAGGACGCGTCCGGCGTCCCCCGCGAACCGCGCCGCCGCGCGATGGAACAGACAGCCGTGCAACTGCGCCATGACCACCGGCCCGGCCAACCCCTCCGAGCGCGCGAACTCGCCGTCGTAGTGGATGCGGTGGGCGTTGCGCGTGACCGCGCCGAAGCGGAGCAGGCCGACGGCGCTCGGGGTCAGCTCGACGGCCGGCACCGCCTGCCCCACGGTGACCTGGCGGACCTGAGCCGTCATCGGACGATGAACCTCTCCGTGACCTCGACGAGGGCGCCCCGCTCCGCCGAGTACGTCTTCTCGACCGTCAGCAGCAGGAACCCCGCGCCGCCGCCCTTGCGTTCCACACCCGTGAGGGCCCGGCGCACCCTGAGACGGTCCCCGGGCCGCACCTCGGCCCGGAAGCGCACGTCCTGACCGCCCGCCATCAGCCGGACGTCGAGTCCGTCGGTGCCGGGCACCTCGTCGCGGTACATGCCGTCGGGCCGGAACTCGGCCGGATCGGCGCCCGGCGCGCCGCGCAGCAGACTCACCGCGTACAGGGGATGGACGCGGAAGCCGGGATGACCGGGATCGACCAGATGCGGTGCGCTCTCGCCGGCGGCGCGGGCGAACTCCGCGGCGTCCTCGGCCCGTACGACCCCCAGGGACCGCTGCTCCGGGACCCCGATCGCCGCCCGGGCTCTCTCCTCGGCCAGTTCCAACGCCGACATGCGCCGCCTCCCCACTCACGTCACGGGCTGTGCACACTAAGGTCCGGTTCCGTTCGACGGCCACGGAACCGGACCGTTCAACGGACCGATCCGCTTGGGCGGCGATCACCCCCGCCCCACCATCGGTCCATGGACCTCATGGACATCCAGGCGCCCCCGCAGGGCGCCTACGCGGAAGCGGACGGCGTCAAGTACCACTACGTCGAGCTGGGGGAGGGCAGCCCGACCGTGTTCCTGCACGGCGGCGGGCCCGGCTGCACCGGCTGGTCCGACTTCGGGCAGGTGGCCCCGCTGTTCGCCGCCGACCGCCGCTGCCTCCTCGTCGACATCCTGCAGTACGGCAAGTCCGCCAAGCCCGTCATCGAGGGCCCCATGTGGGACTACCACGCCGCGAAGACCGTGGCCCTCCTCGACGCCCTCGGCGTCGAGCGCGCCGACTTCGTGTGCAACTCGTGGGGCGGCACCATCGCCCTCGACCTCGCCGCCAAGTACCCCGAGCGCGTACGGTCGTTGGTGATCACCGGCAGCATGCCCGTGTTCTACGGCCCCCTCGCGCCCCTCCCCGAGGGCGGCCGCCGCGGCCGCAACGCCCGCGACGTGTACTACGGCGGCACCGGCCCGTCCTGGCAGAAGATGCGCGAGCTGATCGCCCGCCTGGAGTGGTACGACCCGGAGGCCGTCCCCGACGGCACCGTGACCCTGCGCCACGAGCAGAGCCTCGACCCCGAGGAGACCGCCCTCGCCGGCGCCTCCGACAACCCGCGCGGCGACTGGCAGGACCTCACCGCCGAACTCGGCCGCGTCCAGGCCCCTACCCTCTTCCTATGGGGCATGCACGACGCCTTCCTCACCCCCGACTACCCGCTGATGCTGGCCCGCATGATCCCCAGGGGAAACCTCCATGTGATGAGCGAGGCCTCCCACCACCCTCAGGAGGAGCGGCCGTACGACTACCACAGCGTCGTCAGCGGCTTCCTGAACCAGCGGCACCAGTGACCCACAGGGGAGGAAACGTGAGCGGACCGGCTCTGCGCGTCGTCGAACTGTCCAGTCCCTTCGTCCGGTTCGCGGGCCGGCTGCTGGTCGGCCTCGGACACGAGGTCGTGCTGGCCGAACCCCCGGACGGCGACCCGACCCGGCGTGAGCTCGGCGGAGACGCGTTCGCCCACTGGCACGCCGGGAAGCGATCCGTCGTCGTCGGCTCCGCGCAGGAGCTGCGCCGACTGCTCGAAGGCGCGGACGTGTTGCTCGACGGGACGCCGGACGGAGTGGCGGCTCCCGACCGTCTGGTGCACGTCCGCGTCACGCCCTTCGGGCTCGTCGGGCCGCGTTCCCACTGGCAGGGCACCGACCTCGTGGTGGCGGCGCTGGGCGGGATGCTGGCGCAGGTGGGCGACCCGGACGGGCCGCCGCTGCGGCTGCCCGAGAACCAGGCCGAGCAACTCGCCGGCGTCAACGCGGCGATCGCCGCCCTCCTCGGGCTCCGCGCCCGCCGCCGGGGCCCCGGCCAGCTGATCGACGTGTCCGCGCAGGCCTGCGTGGCGGCCGCCCTGGAGGCGGGCGCCCTCGCCTATCTGCACGAGGACCGGGTGCCGCCCCGGCCGGGAGCCGTGCACCCGCTCGTGCCGCACGGCCTGTTCCGCGCCGCCGACGGCCACCTGGGCGGCGGTCTCGGCGGCAGCCCCCGGATGTGGGACGCGCTGCTGGAGTGGCTGCGCGAGGAGGGCACCGAGGCCGATCTCGGCGAGCCGCGCTGGCAGGACCCGGTCGAACGCAAGAAACACCAGGAGCATGTCTTCAAGGTCGTCCAGGACTTCGCGGGCGCCTGGCCCAAGGCCGAGTTCGCCGAGGCCGCCCAGGCCAGGAAGCTGCCCTGGGCCGCCGTGGACCTGCCGTCGGAACTGCCGGACAACCCGCAGCTCACGGCCCGCGGCTTCTTCACCCGGGTGGACGGTCGGACCGACGTCGGTTTCCCCTTCGCGTTCCCGGAGGGCCGGCGGCGGCAGGAACTCGACGTCCCCGGCCTCGACGCCGACCGCGCGCTCCTCGACACACCCCGCCCGGCGCCCCCGGCCGTCGCCGCCCAGGACCCCGCGCGCCCCGCGCTGGACGGCGTCCGCGTCCTCGACCTGACCTGGGTGCTCGCGGGCCCGTACTGCACGAAGATCCTCGCCGACCACGGCGCCGACGTCATCAAGGTCGAGTCGGCGGGCCGCCCCGACCCCACCCGGTTCGCCCCCTTCATGCACCTCTCCCGGGGCCCGCACACGGACCCGGACACCAGCGGCTACTTCAACGACGTCAACCGCAACAAACGCAGCATCACGCTGGACACCCGCTCCGCGGACGGCCTCGCCGTACTGCGCGACCTCATCGCGTCCTGCGACGTCCTCGTGGAGAACTTCAGCTCCACCGTCATGACCCGGATGGGCCTCGGCCACGAGGAACTCGCCCGGATCAACCCCGGCATCGTCTACGTCAGCATGTCGGGCATGGGACACACCGGCCCCCGCAACGGCTGGGTCTCGTACGCCGACACGGTCTCGGCCGCCTCCGGACTGACCGGGCTGACCGGCTGGGGGCCGCAGGACGTGATCGGCGTGATCTACGGCCACGGCGACATCGTCGCGGGACTCCAGGCCGCGCTCGCGACCCTCGCCGCCCTGGAACACCGGGCGGAGACCGGACGCGGGCAGCACATCGACCTGTCCCAACTCGAGGCGATCGCCGCGCACATGGGCACCAGCCTGCTCACCGGCACCCCATCGGCGCCGACGGGCAACACCCACCCCGAGTGGAGCCCGCAGGGCGTGTACCGGTGTCTCGGCACCGACCGCTGGCTGGCCGTCAGCGTGCGCTCGGACCCCGAGTGGGCGGCCCTGTGCGAGGTCGTCGGCCGCCCCGACCTCGCCGTCGACGAGCGGACCCGGACGGCGCGGGCCCGCCGACGCGAGAGCGCCCTCGTCGACGAAGCCCTCGGCTCCTGGGCCCGGACGATGCCGGCCGACCTCGCCGCCGAACTCCTCCAGGAGGTCGGCGTCCCGGCCGGAGCCGTGCAGGACGGGCGTGAACTCGTCGAGCACGACCCGCAGTTGCGGGCACGCGGCTTCTACGTCCGCCGGGAGCACCCGGCCGCGGGCGCCTTCCTGCACGAGGGGGTGCCGATCCGGCTCACCCGCACACCCGGCGCCGTCCGCGACCCCGCGCCCCTGCTCGGCGCCGACACCGACGCCGTACTGCGGGAGGTGGCGGGGTACTCGCCGGAGCGGATCGGGCGGTTGCGGGACACCGGGGTGCTGCGATGATCCGGGCCCGCTCCGTCCCCGGGCTGCTGGAGGCGGCCGCCGAGGAGTTCGGCGACCGGGTCTTCCTGCGCGTGGGCGAGGTGACGCGCACCTACCGGGAGACCCGCCGGACCGCCGCCACGACGGCCGGGGCGCTCGCGGCCCGCGGCTGCCGCCCCGGCGACCGCATCGCCGCCATGACCGGCAACCGCATCGAGCTCGTCGACCTGATCCTCGGCAGCGCGTGGCTCGGCGCGGTCCTCGTCCCGCTCAACACCGGTCTGCGCGGTCCCGGTCTGCGGCACGCGCTGCACGCCGCGGAGCCCGCGTTCCTGCTGGCGGAGCCCGAGCCGGCCGCACGCGTCGTCGAGGCCGGCTACCGGGGAACGCTGTGGGTCACCGACGGAGCCGACGACCTCCCGACGCCCGAGGACGGCACGCCGGAACTCCCGCCCGCCCGGGTCCGCGCCGAGGACACCGCGTTCGTCCTGTTCACCTCGGGCACCACCGGGACCTCGCGCGGCGTGCGCTGCCCGCACGCCCAGTTCTCCTGGTGGGGCCGCAACGTCGCCGACTCCCTGCGGCTGACCGCCGACGACGTCCTGCACACCTGCCTGCCCCTGTTCCACACCAACGCCCTGAACGCGCTGGCCCAGGCCATGACCGTGGGCGCCGCCTACTCGCTCGCACCGCGCTTCTCGGCCTCCCGGTACTGGACGCAGGTCGCGCGGGCCGAGGCGACCGTCGTCCATCTGCTCGGCGCGATGGTCCCCATGCTGCTCGCCACGCCTCCCGGCCCCCACGACCGCGCCCACCGCGCGTGGCGCGGCCTCTCACCCGCCACTCCCGGCCCCGCCTGGCAGCCGTTCCGTGAGCGCTTCGGCGTCACCCTCGTCGACGGATTCGGCTCCACCGAGACCAACCTCGTCATCGGATCCACCCCCGAGGAACAGCGGCCCGGCTGCCTCGGCACCGTCCGCGACGGGTTCTCGGCGCGGGTGGTCGACGAACTGCTCGCCCCGGTCCCCGACGGCACACCCGGCGAACTCCTCGTCCGCAGCCACCAGCCTTTCGCCTTCGCCACCGGCTACCTGGGCGACGCCGAGAGCCCGGCACCGGCCGACTGGCGGCGCACCGGCGACCGCGTGGTCCGGGACCCGGACGGCTCGTTCCGCTTCGTCGACCGCATCAAGGACGTCATCCGCCGCCGCGGCGAGAACATCTCCTCGCAGGAGGTGGAGTCCGCCGTCCGCACCCATCCGGCGGTCGCCGACGTCGCCGCCTTCCCGGTGGCCTCGGAGCTGGCCGAGGACGAGGTCATGGTGGCGGTGGTCCTCCGCCCGGACCGCACGCTCGACCCCCACGACCTCGTACGGCACTGCGAGCGCGAGCTGCCCCCGTTCGCCGTGCCCCGCCATGTCGACGTCGTGGCGGAGCTGCCGCTCACCGAGACCGGCAAGGTCCGCAAGGCGGAGCTCCGCGCCCGGGGGATCACGGCGACGACCTGGGACCGTACGGCCCGGCTCAGCCCTTCGCCACCCACTCCCGGATGACCTCGGCGAACTCCTGCGCAAGCTGCTCCGGCACGGGTACATGACCGCCCGACAGCACCCGGGTCTCCCAGCCGAGCGCCGCGAACTTCTCCAGCGCAGGCAGCGAGTAGTGGTCGCCCGGGGCGCAGACCGCGAGGGCGCGGGCGGTGACGTACGGCAGCCGCTCCTCCATCCGGTACCGGGTCACCGCCAGATGACCCTCCTCCACCCGGTCCAGGACGGTGAGCGCGTCCACCATGAACCGGTGGAGCGCGGCCTCCTCGCCCGGCCGGTAGAAGCCGCGGCGCCGGTTCCACAGCTCCAGCAGATGCGAGCCGTCGGGTTTCGGGTCGACATGGTCGACCGGCTTGCGGGTCGCGGCCCGGCCGCGCCGCTCCTCGTCGACGAAGGGCGTGCCGGACAGCAGCAGGCCGGCCACCCGGTCCTGGAGACGCGCGGCGACCTCCACGGCGATCACTCCGCCGGTGTGGTGGCCCACCAGGTGGAAACGGTCCAGGCCGAGCGCGTCGACGAGCGCGAGCACCCCGTCGGCGAACCGTTCGACGGAGTGCGGCCCGTCGGGCTTCGCGGAGGCGCCGAAGCCCAGGGTGTCCATGGCGATCGCCCGCTGCCCGGCGGCTCCGACCAGCGGCAGCACGTCCAGGTACTCGGTCCAGGAGCGCGGCGTCTGGTGCAGCATCAGCACGGGCTCGCCGGCGCCGCACTCGACGTAGTGCAACTGCCCGAAGGGGCTCGGCGCGTAGGCGCGTCGGAGGGCGTCCGTCATGGGTGACCTTCCTTCGTACGGAGCGGGCGGCATCGCACGAACACTGTGCTGACCGCCCGGGCCCCGCACCAGGCGAGAGGTCCGCTGGACGGACCGTCGCCGTCCGTCCCTCACGCCGCTCCGCTCGGCACCCGGGGCGTGTCCTGGGGCAGCCGGAGCGGCACGATGCCCACGCTGTGGCCGTCACGGTCCAGCAGCCGTCCCATGTGCTTGACCGTGCGCAGCACCACCGAGCGGTCCTCGACCGTGAGCCGCGGCAGCCGCCGGGACAGATGGGCCTCGAAGGCGTGCACATCGTGCAGGTCGCGCAGCCACACGTCGACCACCAGATTGTGCGGGCCGGCCGTGATCGCGCAGGAACGCACCTCGCGCACCGAGGCCAGCACCCGGCTGGTCTCCTCCACGAACTGCCCCGGCACCGAGGCGAAGTACACGGCGGACAGCGGCCAGCCCGACAGCGGCCGGGCCAGATCGCAGCGCAGGCTCAACCGTGAGGCGAGCAGCGACTGCAGACGCCGACGCACGGTCGTCAGGCTCGCGCCGGTCGCCGCGGACAGGTCCCGCAGCGACATGCGCCCGTCCACGCTGAGCAGTTCCAGCAGCTGGGCGTCCAGATCGTCCCACCTGGCCTCCGCGTCGGACAGCAGCGCGGGGGCCGCCACGGCCTGCTCGACGCGTGCGACCTGAGCCGCGTCGAGGCTGCGCAGCCGCCACCGGCTGCCCTCGGCGGGGATCCCCGTCGACACATGCGTGCGCGTCGCCCGCACCCCGGGCGTCCGCTGGAACAACAGCGTCGTCAGCCGGCCCAACTCGTCGAGGCTGCGGGCCTGTACGGCCGCCACCAGGTCCCGGCCGCCGGCCGTGAGCTTGATGTTGGCCACCGACGGGTCGGCCGCCAGCGCCCGCGCCACGTCCTCGGCGACTCCCGGCTCCGTGTCCACCTCCACCACCGCGCTCACCACGAGCCGCGAGTTGGACAGCCGGGGATAGGCGGTCACCCACGCCAGACCCGCTTCCTCCAGCCGCTGCCAACGCCGGGCGGCCGTGACCGGATTGACCCCCAGCACCTCACCGACCAGCCGCCACGGGGCCCGGGGATGGATCTGGAGGGCATGGACCACCCCCCGGTCGATCTCGTCGAGTCCCGAGGCGGCACAATCCTGCACCCCCCGGTGCGGCGCTTCCCTGCGCACATCGACGGAATCCAGCGTGAAAACTGCACAGTGACACGAGGTTTTCTCGCGCATTCCACACTCCGTTCGCCTGTCCCCGACACCGGAGGAGTGACCGCACCCCATGACGGACACCCACACGAATACCCGGACCGCCCTGCGGATCCACCATGCCCGGCTCATCGACGGCACCGGCTCGTCCCCGGTGGACGACGCGGTCGTCATCGTCGACGGAGACGGCATCATCTCCTACGCCGGAGCCGCCGCGACAGCCCCCCAAGCGCAGGGCGACGCCCCCGACGTCCGGGTCGTCGACGCCGGCGGCCGCACCCTGCTCCCCGGGTTCTTCGACTGCCACGTCCACCTGGCCTACGCGCAGGGCTCGCCGCCCGGCCGCCGCGCCGAACTCGACCCGGTCCTGGTCACCCTGGACACCGCCGCACGGCTGCGGCAGACCCTCGACGCCGGCATCACCAGCGCCCGCGACCTCGGCGGCCTCTCCGCTGGCTACCGCACGGCCGTCGACAGCGGCCGGGTCGTCGGCCCGCGCCTGCACACCGCCGTCCGGATCATCAGCCACACCGGCGGCCACGCCGACGTACGGCTGCCCGACGGCACCGACCTCAGCGCCGGCATGTCGGAGATCGCCGACACCGCCGACGAGGCCCGGCTCGCCGTGCGCCGCGTCCTGCGCGAGGGCGCCGACCTGGTCAAGATCTGCGCCACCGGCGGCATGGGCAGCCCCTACGACCAGCCCGACGACGAGGGCCTGCTGGAGGAGGAGATCCGGGCCGTCGTCGACGAGGCCCGCCGGCACGGCGGCAAGCCCGTCGCCGCGCACGCCCAGGGCAACGCGGGCATCCTCAACGCACTGCGCGGCGGCGTCACCAGCATCGAGCACGGCTACGGCCTCGACGCACGCGCCCTGGACCTGGCGGGCGAGCAGGGCACCTTCGTCGTCCCGACCCTCTCCACCGTGTACGCCGGCATCGACAAGGACACGATGCCGCACTACCACTACGAGAAGAAGGTCCGCTGGTCCGGCATCACCAAGGAGAACATCGCCCGGGCCATCGAGTACGGTGCCCGGATCGCGCTCGGCACCGATGCCGCCGTCGGCCCGCACGGCGTGAACCTCATGGAGCTCAGCTACCTCGTGGACCTGGGCATGGACCCCATGGCCGCCATCGTCGCCGGCACCCGCACCGCCGCCGAACTCCTCGGCGTCGCCGACCGGCTCGGCACCCTCACCCCCGGTCGCACCGCCGACCTCGTCCTGTGCGACGGTGATCCGCTCACGGACATCGGCGTCCTCGGCGACCCCGCCAACATCGTCTGCGTCGTCCAGGACGGCGTCGTCCGCAAGGACCTCCTGCTCCCAGCGGCCCCCACGGGAAGGCAGCCCTGATGTCCTCACTGACCGACCTCCCCACGCCCGACAGCAAGTCGCCCGACACCGGGCGCCCCGGCGTCCTCGACCGCGTCCTGTCGTTCATCGAGCGGGCGGGCAACGCCCTGCCCCACCCGATCGTCCTGTTCGCGGGACTCTTCGCCCTCCTGGCCGTCGTCTCCACCGGGCTGGAACTGGCCGACGTCTCCGTCGAGGTCCCCGGCACCGACGAGACCAAGCAGGTGGGCGGGCTGTTCACCGGCGACGGGCTGCGCTGGCTGGTGGAGAACCTGATCCCCAACTTCGCGAGCTTCCCGCCGATCGGCGCCGTACTGGTCCTGATCATGGTGGTCGGACTCGCGGAACGCACGGGGCTCCTGGAGACCGTCATGCGGGCCACCCTGGCCCGCGTGCCCCGCGCGGCGCTCCCCTACGCGGTCGCGCTCATCGCCAGCCAGGCGCACATGATGAGCGACGTCGCCGCCATCGTGCTGCCCCCGCTGGCGGCCCTGGTCTTCAAGAGCGCCGGACGCCACCCCGTGGCCGGTCTCATCGGCGGCTTCGCCTGCGTGACCGCGGGCTACGCCGCCGGCTTCACCATCGGCTCGCTCGACGCCCTGTACATCGGCATCACCCAACAGGCGGCCTCGGTGCTGCCGGCCGCCGCCGGTCTCCACATCCACCTGCTCATCAACTACTTCTTCACCGCGGCGAGCAGCCTCGTCCTCGCCGCGCTCGGCGGATTCCTCATCGGCCGCGTCCTGGAACCGCGCCTCGGGGCGTACGAGCCGACCGGCGAGGAGCCGCAGGAGCAGGAGGACCTGACCCTCACGCCGATCCAGCGCCGCGGCCTGCTGGCCACGACCGTCGTCGTCCTGCTCTACGCGGGCGGGGTCCTCGCCCTGTGGCTGCCGTCCGGGGCCCCGCTGCGCGGCGAGGGCGGCGCGTTCGTGCCCTCGCCGGTCCTCAGCGGCATCGTCCCGGTCCTCTTCGGCGCCTTCCTGCTGGCCGGGCTCACCTACGGCTTCACGGTCAAGAAGCTCACCGGCACCGAGGACGTGGTCACCGCGGTGACCGACTCGGTGAAGAGCATGTCCGGCTACATCGTCATGATGTTCGTCGCCGCCCAGGTCATCGCACTGTTCACGTGGTCCAACGTGGGCATCCTGCTGGCGGTCAAGGCCGCGGCCCTGTTCACCGACCTCGGCGTGACGGGCTTCGGGGCGATCGTGGTCTTCGTGCTCCTCGCGGCCTGCCTCAACCTCTTCATCGTCTCCGGCTCCGCCCTGTGGTCGCTGGTCGGACCCGTCTTCATCCCCGCGTTCATGCTGATGGGCATGAGCCCGGCGCTCAGCCAGGCGGCCTTCCGCATCGGCGACTCCGCGACCGGCGCCATCACCCCGATGAACCCCTACCTCTTCCTCATCCTGGCGATGCTCCGCCAGTACGAGCCCGACGCGAAGCTCGGCACGCTGATATCCCGGCTCGCCGTTTTCGTCATCCCGTTCATGGCGGTGTGGCTGGTGATCCTGGCCGTCTTCTACGGCTTCGACCTGCCACTCGGCCCGGGCGCGCACATCGGCCTCAAGTGAACGCCTTAGCGCTCCGCTGGTCGTGCCGTGATGTGCGGTCGTTCTGCTGCGGCGCCGTCGTGGCTGGTCGCGCAGTTCCCCGCGCCCCTTTGGGGCGCGGGCGAACCGTAGCCGACCTTGCCCGACCCGCTTTGTCATCGCGCGCCCGCTGTTCAGGTCGGGCGGGGGAGCGTGCGCGTCGGCAGTACCGACGAACCGACCGCCTCGATCAGGTCGGTCGGCGGGTCGTAGGAGCCGACGTGCTGGAGGAGAACCCCCGTGACTCCGGCGGCGTGCAGGGCGCGGAGCCGTGTGCTGAGCTGCTCGGCGGTCCCGAACAGGCAGAACTCCTCGGCGAAGCGCAGGGCAGCCGCGTCGCTGATCCAGGCCGAACAGATCTCGACGGCCTTGTCCCAGTCCTCGGCGTGCACCAGGTCCGGGTAGACGCCCGCCACCGTCGCGGGGACGTCCACCTCGATCCCCGCCAGGGCGAGGAACGGCGCGCCGCCGTTCTGGGCGATCGACGCGCACACCGGCTTGAGCCGGCGCGCCGCGGACTCGACGTCGTCGGTGACCGCGCAGAACGCGGACACGGTCAACGGGATCGCCCCGTACGCCCGGCCCGCCGCCTCGGCGCCTTCCCGCACCCGCGCGGTCGCGCTCGCCAGGGTCGCCGGTGAGACTCCGCTGAGCAGGATGACACCGTCGGCGATCTCACCGGCCAGCCGCAGGTTCCTCGGCCCGCTCGCCGCCAGATGCAGCGGCACCCCGGGCTGCGGATCGCGGAGCCGGGAGCGGACCTTGCCCTCGAACTCCCACTCCTGACCGCCCAGCAGGGCGCGCAGCATGCCGAGGCCTTCGCGCATCGACGCCGATGTGCTCTGCCGCAGACCGATCGGCCCGACCGAGCTGTTGCCCACGCCGAGACCCAGGGTGAACCGGCCGGGGGCGAGTTCCGCGACGCTGCGGGCGGCCGACGCGACGACGGCCGGATGCCGGGTCGCCAGGTTGGTGACCGCGGTCCCCAGACCGATGCGCCCGGTGCCCAGGGCCGCGGCGGTCAACGTGGTGAACACATCCCGCCACAGCAGCTGGGAGTCCGGGAACCAGACGTCGTCGAAGCCCAGTTCCTCGGCCCGGCGCACGGTCTCGACCACCCGGTCAGCCCGGTCGCAGGGCGGGATGCGGATCCCGACCCGCGGGGCCGTCGTCCCTGCGCCGGTCACCGCGAACCGCTCGGCGACGCGCTGACGAGAGGCGTGTCCGCGCCCACCGGACCGACGCCGGCGGCACCGCCCGGAGTGCCCAGGGGCGCGGTGCGGCCCGGCAGCGTCTCGTCGAAGAAGCGCCGGTTGTCGGCGCGGAACTCGGGGTCGGCGAGCCGGTCCACGGTGATCGCCAGCTCGGGGCAGGCCGTCTCGCACGCGCCGCAGTCGATGCACTCCACCGGGTTGATGTAGAGCTTGCGCTCACCCTCGTAGATGCAGTCGACCGGGCACTCCTCCATGCAGGACCGGTCCATGATGTCGACGCAGGCCGGGCCGATGACATAGGCCATGTCAGTTCTCCTTCTCGGTGGAATGCCCGGGAAACAGCTGGGCCTCCGGGTCGATGACGGTGGCGGCGTTGTTGACGGCGGTGGCGACCTCGCCGAAACCCACGGAGATCAGCCGCACCTTGCCCGGGTAGTCGGTGATGTCCCCGGCCGCGAACACCCGGGGCAGATTCGTGGCCATCCGGGTGTCCACCGCGATCTTCCGGGCGTTCAGGGCCAGCCCCCAGTGCTGGAGCGGGCCGAGGTCGGCGAGAAAACCGAGCGCGGCGACGACCGTGCGCGCCGGCAGCGGACGGGTGTCCCGGGTGACCCGGTGGCGGACCTCCACCCGCTCCAGCCGGTCGTCGCCGTGCAGCGCGCTGACCTCGGACTCGGTGATGATCTCGATGCCGAGAGCGCGGACCTTGTCGACGGACGCGCGGTGCGCACGGAACCGGCCGGTGCGGTGGACGAGCGTGACGGACCGGGCGACCGGGGCGAGCATCGCCGCCCAGTCGAAGGCGCTGTCGCCGCCGCCGACGACCACGACATCGTGATCGGCGTGGGCGGCCGCCTCCGGCACGAAGTACACCTGGCCGCGACCGAGATAGTCCTCACCGGCCGGCAGGGGCCGCGGCGTGAACGTCCCCACCCCGCCGGTGATCACCACGGCCCCCGCCCGTACGACCGTCCCCTGATCGCCGCGGACGACGGGCCGCCCGCCGGAGTCGTAGGTCAGCTCGACCGCCCGCTCCCCGAGGAGGTAGCGGGGACCGTACGGCTCCGCCTGGGCGACCAGGGCGGCGACCAGATCCCGCCCGCGCACCGACGGAAACCCGGCGATGTCGAAGATGGGCTTCTCCGGGTACATCGCGCTGATCTGGCCGCCGCGCAGGGGCAGGACGTCCATGACCGCGACGCGCAGCCCCCGGAAACCCGCGTAGTAGGCGCCGTAGAGGCCCGACGGGCCGGCGCCGATGATCAGGACATCGGTCTCGACCGCCCGTGAGGCGTCCGTGGCGACCGGCTCATCTGAAAGAACGCTCATGGGCCAGGAGCGTATGAACGCTCCCGCCGCCACCCAACGGAACCGGTCCGCCTGACGGTACGCGGGAGAACGAGCTGACGGTACGCGGGAGAACGAGGCCGGACCCGCCCGTGGTCCCGGGCGGGTCCGGCCTCGTGCGCCGACGAAGGGTCTCCTCAGGCGAGGGGCTTGCCCTCGCGGTGGCGGCGCAGGCCCTCGGGCCCCTCCACCACGGCGGCCGTGAGCTCCTCGACGCTGGTGTCCTCGCGGCGTACGTCGAGGATCTTGCGCCCGTGGTTCATCACGATGTGCCGGTCGCAGATCTGGAACGCGTGGTGCAGGTTGTGCGTGACCAGCACCGAGCTGACGCCCTCCTCCTTCAGCTGCAGAAGGTAGTTGAGCAGGGCCTCCGTCGCGCGCACGGCCAGCGCGCTCGTCGGCTCGTCCAGGATCAGCAGACTGCGCTTGAAGTGCACCGCGCGGGCGATCGCCACGGCCTGCTGCTGGCCGCCGGAGAGCGAACCCACCAGCTGGCGGGGGCTCTTGATGCCCTCGATGGTGACCACGCTGTCGAGGATCTGCGCGGCGATCTCGTCCATCTTCCGCAAGCGCAGCAACCCGAGCGCATTGGTGAGCTCACGGCCCATGAAGATGTTGCGGGTGATGGTCATGGACGGCACCAGGGCGGAGTCCTGGAAGATCGTCTCGACGCCGCGTCTCTCGGTCTCCTGCCGGTTGGGCGTGGTCAGCTTCTCACCGCGCCACAGATAGTCGCCCGCCTCGGCGGTGACGACCCCGGACATCGTCTTGACCAGCGTCGACTTGCCGGCTCCGTTGTCGCCGAGCAGGCCCACGACCTCGCCCTGGTGGATCGTGAAACCGACGTCGTTCAGAACCGTGTTGGCGCCGTACCGCTTGGTGATGCCGGACAGCTCCAGCAGCACCTCGCCGGTGCGTTCCTCGGTGGCGGTGGGTGACATGGTTGCTCCGTTTCCGGCGGCGGGCGCTGTGGCGCTCACTTCGCCTTCCCCTCGATCATGCGGTTGAAGAAGGCCGCGGCGACGATGATCAGACCCACGAACAGGTCCAGGTAGAAGCCGGGGGCGCCACCGAGCAGCAGGATGTCCTGCACGGTGAGGATGAGGGCCGCGCCCAGGACCATGCCGAGGACGCTGCCCCGGCCCCCGGACAGCGCGACTCCGCCCACGACGGCCGCCGCGATCGCCTTCAGCTCCATGCCACGGCCGGTGCCGGGCTGGACGGAACCGGTGCGGACGGCCGTGAGGACCGCCGCGAGAGCGACGCACAGACCGAGGATGCCGAACGCGATGATCTTGACCCGGTCGGGGTTGATGGAGATGGCGCGGGCGGCGGCGGGGTTGCCGCCCACGGCGAAGATGTGGTTGCCGAGCCGGTGGCGGTGCACCAGCAGCCAGAACACGACGCCGACGCCGAGCAGCCACAGCACCTGACCGCGGAAGAAGCCGAGTTCGGCGGTGAAGACCTGCTTCATGGTGTCGCTGGGGACCAACAGGGCGGCCGTGGTGCCGTTGTAGAAGAGGGCCGCTCCTTCCCAGAACAGCATCATGCCGAGCGTCACGATGAAGGAGGGGATCTTGGCCTTGGTGACGAGAAGGGCGTTCAGCAGGGCGATCGCCACACCGGTGACCAGCGCCATGCCGGTGGCGGCCCAGGCGCCCGCCCCGTCGGTGTACCACCTGGTGAACACCAGCGCGCAGAAGGTGAAGTTGGCGCCGAGCGACAGATCGAACTCGCCGGCGATGATCAGGACGCCGGCCCCGATGGCGAGGATCGCCAGCACGGGGATGCTCTGGCTCAGGACGTTGAAGTTCGACTTCTCCAGGTAGGGGAAGCCCACGGGGTCCACGAGGTAGTAGACGATGCAGCCGAGCTGCACCAGGACGAAGACCAGGCCGATCTCCAGCGCGCCGCGCCCGCGGACCTGCCGCAGCCGCTCGGCCAGCCGGTCTGCGGTGGTGGTGGGGGCGGAGTCCGCGAGAGTCCGCTTCCGGGCGGGCTCGCCCCCTGTCGTGGCGTTCTCCGCCACGGCGGCGCCCCCTGCCGCCGGGGCGCTCCCCGCGGTCGCCTGACCGCTCCGCTCGCTCATGGTCGTACTGCCTTCCTGGTGGTGATGGCGGGGCGGCCGGCCGATGCTGCCTGGCCGCCCCGAGCCGAGACGTCGGCGGACGAGGTGGTGCCGGAGGTCCGGCCGGAGTGGCTCAGCGGACCTTGCCGGCGAGTTCCTTGGCGATGCCGACGTTGGACTTGTCGACCAGGCCGCTGCCGCCGGAGTTGATGTCGGCCGGGCTCAGCCCGAAGTCGAGCTTCAGGCCGAGCTCCACGACCGTCTGGAAGCCCTGGACGTAGCCCTGCTGGTCGGCCGCCGCGTCGATGGCGCCGGACTCGATGCCGGAGACGATCTGCGGGGCCAGGTCGAAGCCGACGACCGGCGCCTTCACCCCGGAGTCCTCCAGGGCCTTCACGACGTTGCGGTGCGGGGTTCCGCCCAGCGGGACGACGGCGGCCGTCTTCTTGTGACCGAGCAGGTACTGCGTGATCTTGTCCAGCGCGGCGGAGTCCTCGATGCCCGTGCCGAGGATGTCCGTCCTGGCGCCCACCTCGTCCAGGGCGCGCTTGACGCCGGCGTGCCGCTGGACGGCGTAGACCTGGTCGGGGAACTCGACGGGCGTGAGGACGGTGTCGCCCTTGCCGATGTCCGGGTTGTCGGCCAGGAGGCGCTTGCCGAGCAGATAGCCGACCTCCTCGAAGTCCTGTCCGACGAAGCCGAGCGTGCAGGCGCCGACCGTGCCCGCCTGGGTGATGTTGTAGCTCATCACGGGGATGCCGGCCTTCTGCGCCGCGCAGACGTTCTCGGTGTACTTGTTGGGGTCGTCGAGCACCACGGCCAGCGCCGCGGGCTTGTCGGCGACCGCGCTGCCGATCAGGTCGTTGTACTTGGTCTGGTCGCCCGAGCTGGTCTGCATGTTCAGGTCGAGGTTGAGCAACTGCGCGGCGTCCTTGGCGCCCTGGGCGATCGTCGTCCAGAACGGGTCCCCCGGGTCCTGCGGGAGCAGGAAGGTGACCTTGCGGTCCTTGGCCTTGCTGCCGAGGCCCGACGCCAGCGAGGCGCTCTTGCCGGAAGCGGACGCCGTGTCGTCGGCGCCCGAGGAACAGCCGACTGCGAGCAGCGCCAGTGCGGGGACGACGGCCAGTGCGCGCAGCCGGGAGACCCGACGGGTTCTTCGGAGCGCGGGGGCGGAGCCGGTGGAGTGAGCGGAGTGCGGCATGGTCCTACCTCTTCTGTGAGGAATAAGAACGGCGCGGAAAGAGATGCGGAAAGAGATGAGGCGAGATGAGGCGAGATGAGGTCCTGAATTCGCCGTCGAGCGGTCGGCGACCTCGTTGGCGAAATTTAGCGCCAGTTCGGCGGAACGTGTCAATACGGTGGCGGGCGCTGAATGAGCAACGAATAGGTCACGCGTTTTGTAGTGCCGTTCCGGCTGGTGGAGAGGGTTTTTGGGCAGCAGAAAGGGCCTTGCCGGGTGACGGACAGCACTCGGCAAGGCTTTCTCTGAGAGATTTTCGAATTATTTCTGAGGAACTGGAGAAACAGCTATTCCGGTCTCAGGCGGCGAGTTCCTCGGTGATGCGGTCGAGCATGAATGCGGAGGATTCGTGGGCGCGCTCTTCCCAGGCGAAGACGCAGGCGGTGGCGACGCCGTCGAAGTTCAGCTCGCGCAGGGTGCCGAAGAACGCGTTCCAGTCGACTTCGCCCTGTCCGATGTCGAGGTGCTGGTGGATGCGGGCGGCGGTGCCGGGCGGGTTCAGGATGTAGCGCAGCCCGGAGGAGCCCTTGTGGTTGAAGGAGTCGGCGATGTGGACGTGCTGGAGCTTGTCGCCGGCGTAGCGCATCATCGCGGCGATGTCGGCGGTGGGATCGGCTCCGGACAGATGGAACGAGTGGGGCGCGCAGTAGAGGTAGTTCACCCAGGGCTTGTCGATCGCCCGGACGAGGTCGACGGCGGGAGCGTTCTCCTCGCAGAAGTCGTCGGGGTGGGCCTCCAGATTGAGGGCGATGCCCTCGCGCTCGAAGAGCGGCAGGAGTTCGTCGAGCGAGCGCCAGAAGGCGGCCTCGCTCGCTGCGGCTTGTTCGGGTCGGCCGTTGAACTCGGAGTTGATCAGGGGGCATTCGAGGTCGGCCGTGATCTCGATGATGCGTTTCCAGTAGCGGACGGCGGCCTGCCGTTCGGTCTCGTCGGGCGAGGACCACTTGTACAGCGGCAGCACGGAGGACAGTTTCACGCCGTGCGTGCGCAGGGAGTTCTTGAGTTCGGCGATGCGCGCGTCGTCCGCACGGGGGTGGAGGAAGAACGGCATGAAGTCGTCGCGCGGTGACAACTCGATGTATTCGTAGCCGAGTTCGGCGACGGTGCGCACCATGTCGTCGATCGGCAACGCACGGAACATATACGGGTCGAGGGCGATTTTCACGCGGCACCTCCGTAGAAGACGGGACGGGGCTTGAGGTCCGTGGCGACGACCCGGTCCGACTCCAGGGCCTCGACGGTCGCGCTGGTGATGACGGTCGCGGCATAGCCGTCCCAGGCCGAGGGGCCGGTGGGCTCGGCGCCGGCGGCGATCCCCGCGATCCACTCGCGGAACTCGGTGTCGAAGGCGTCCGCGAAACGGCCCACCCAGTCCGTCAGGACCCCCGTGGTGTGCTGTCCGGCCCTGCGCACGCCGACCGAGGCGGGATCGGGCAGCCGGACGAGACCCTCCTCGCCCACCGCCTCGCACTGGATGTCGTAGCCGTACTGGCAGTTGACGAAGACCTCCAGATCGATACGGACGCCCTTGGCGGTCTCGAAGAGCATGATCTGCGGGTCCCTGAGGTGCGCGAACCGCTTGCTCGTGGCGCGCGGGGTGACCACCTGGGTGGAGACGATCTCGTCGTCGAGCAGCCAGCGCAGCACATCCACCTCGTGCACCGCCGTGTCCAGCGCCGCCATGGCGGAGGTGTACGTCGCCGGGACGGTCGGGTTGCGGTGGGCGCAGTGCACGATCAGCGGCGCACCGATCCGGCCGGAGTCGATGACCTGCTTCAACTGCCGGTAGCCGACGTCGTAGCGGCGCATGAAGCCGACCTGGACCAGACGGCGGCCGTGCGCCGTCTCGGCCTCGATGATTTTCAGACAGTCCTCGGCGGTCGTGGCGAGAGGCTTCTCGCAGAACACCGGCTTCCCGGCGGCTATCGCGTTCAGCACATGCTCGGCATGGGTCGGTCCCCAGGACGTCACGAGGACCGCGTCGACGTCGTCCGCCGCGACCACGGCCGCTCCGTCGGGCAGCACCCGGGCACCGGCCGGCGCCGCCGCCTCCTCGGCGCGGACCGGGTCGATGTCGGTGACCGCGGTGACACGGGCTCCGGTGACGGTCTCGGTGAGCCGTCGGATGTGCTCCTTGCCGATCCAGCCGGCGCCGATGACTCCTACACGTACGGTCATGGTCGTTCCTTCGAAGAGGGGTTCAGAGGGTTCACAGGGTTCAGAGGGTTCACGGGGGGTCAGGAGAAGCGCGCCCGGAGTTCGGCTTCGAGGGACTCGAGCGTGCGGCCCTTGGTCTCGGGGACGTAGAGCTTCACGAAGGTGAGCGAGAACAGACCCGCCACCACGAAGAGGAAGAACGTGTTGGAGACCCCGATCCCGTCGACGAGGGACGGGAAGACGAGCCCGATCACGAAGTTGGTCAGCCACAGCACCACGGCCGCCATCCCCATCCCGAAACCGCGCATCCGCATCGGGAAGATCTCCGACAGCATCAGCCAGGTCACCGGCGAGATCGCCCCCTGCTGGAACGCCAGGAACGTGACGGTCATCGCGAGCACCGCGTACGCCCGCGCGTCACCCGAAGGCAGCACCAGGGAGAAGACGCCGATCAGCAGAAGAGCTGCGACAGTGCCGATCTGACCCGTCATCAGCATCGGACGACGAGGCACGCGGCCCAGCAGCCAGATGCCGACGAAGGTGGCCAACACCGAGATCACACCGTTGGCGATGTTCGCGGTCAGCGCGCTGTCGGCGGCGAAGCCGGCGTCGGTGAGGATCTGGGTGCCGTAGTACATGATCGTGTTGACGCCGGTGATCTGCTGCACGATCGCGATGCCGAAGCCGACGAACATCAGCCTGCGCACCCACGGCACGGCCTTGATGTCCTGCCAGCCGCCGAGCTTTTCCCGCTCGTCGTGCACGGCCAGCGCGGACACCTCGCTCAGCTCGGCCTCGGCCCGCTGCCGGGACCGCACCTGCTTGAGGACGTCGAGCGCCTCGGCGAAACGGCTCCGGGAGGCCAGCCAGCGCGGACTCTCCGGCATGACCAGCATGCCGAACCAGAGCACGACGGCAGGGAGAGTGGCGATCACCAGCATCCAGCGCCACACACCGCCGGCCTCGCCGCTCACCCGCGCGATGATCGCGTTGGAGGTGAAGGCCAGCAACTGACCGCTGACGATCATCAGCTCGTTGCGGGTGACCAGCGCGCCGCGCCGCTCGGCGGGCGAGACCTCGGCGAGGTAGACGGGCACGGTCACCGACGCGCCGCCGACCGCGAGGCCGAGCACGAAGCGTGCCGCGATCATGACCGCGGTGTTCGGCGCGAGAGTACAGCCGAGGGCGCCGATGAAGAACACCACGGCCAGCGTCAGGATCGTGCGCCGCCGGCCGCGTGCGTCCGACATCCGGCCGCCGGTGATGGCGCCGAGGGCCGCGCCCAGCAGGAGCGAACTGGTGACCATGCCTTCGGTGACCGGGGTCAGTCCCAGATCGTCGGTCATGTACGGCAGGGCGCCGTTGATGACGCCGGTGTCGTAGCCGAAGAGCAGCCCGCCGAAGGTGGCGATGACCGTGATGAGCCGCAGCCGCCGGGAGACCGCGGGCGGAGCGTCGTCCGCGACGGCGGTGGCGGCGCCGACGGGGGGCGCGGCGACGGAGGTCGCGGCGGTGCGGGCCCGGGTCGTGTCGTCGCTGACGTCCATGGCCACCTCCTACTTGCCCGAGTCGGGCCGACGGGTTCCGGTGAGTCCGCAACCGGCCAGGTGCTCACGGGTGCTGACCGCGATGGGCAGCGGCACCTCGGGAGCGCACGGGTACAGGTCCTGCTCGACGATCACGAACAACTCGGCGTCCAGCTGCGCGAGTTCGGCCACCACATCGGCCGGGTTCGGCACGCCGGCGGGCGGCGAGACGCACACCCCGCGCTTGACGGCCTCGCCGAACGAGAGGTCCTCCGCGGCCACTTGGGCGAGGATCTCGGGATCCATCTGCTTGATGTGGACGTAGCCCACGCGCTCGCCGAAGCGCCGGATCAGATCGAGGTTGTCGCCGCCGCCGTAGGCCACGTGCCCGGTGTCCAGGCACAGGTTCGTGTAGCGGGAGTCCGACTCGTTGAGCAGCCGCTCGATCTCCGGCTGCGTCTGGATGTGGCTGTCGGCGTGCGGATGGACGACGAGGCGGACGTCGTACTCGTCGAGCAGCAGCTTGCCGAGCCGGTCGGCGGCCCGCCCGAACCCCGCCCACTGGACGGCGGTCAGCTCGGGCGACTCGGTGAAGGCGCCGGTCTTCTCGTCCCGGTACATCGGCGGGATGAGGACCAGGTGGTGGGCGCCCGCGGCGGCGGTCAGCGCGGCCACCTGCCGGACATGGGCGAGCATCTCGTCCCAGGCCTCCGGCCGGTGCAGGGCGCCGAACGCGGTGCCGCCGGAGACCTGCAGCCCACGGGAGTCCAGCTCCTCCTTCAGCCGCTGCGGATCGGTGGGCAGGTACCCGTACGGCCCGAGCTCCAGCCACTGGTAACCGGCGGCGGCCAGCTCGTCGAGGAAGCGGGTGTGCGACACCTGCTGCTCGTCCTCGGGGAACCAGACACCCCAGGAGTCGGGGGCGGAGCCCAGGCACAGATTGCCCACGGTGGTGCGCAGAGGGGATGGCGTCGTTGCCATGGTGTACGTCCTTCGAAAGGTCCCGGTGGGGAATCTCAGTTGGAGGTGGGGAAGTTGAAGCCGGCGGTGACGTGCTGGGCGGGCTGCGGCCAGCGGGTGGTGACGACCTTGGGGCGGGTGTAGAAGCGGATGCCTTCGGGGCCGTGGATGGGGGAGTCGCCGATGAGGGAGTCCTTCCAGCCGCCGAAGGAGTAGTAGGACATCGGGACGGGCACCGGCACGTTGATGCCGATCATGCCGACCTTGATGTTGCGCTGGAATCGGCGTGCGGCTTCGCCGGAGGCGGTGAAGAGGGCGGTGCCGTTGCCGTAGGGGTTGGCGTTGATCAGGTCGATGGCCTGGTCGAGGGAGTCGGCGCGGACGACGGCCAGCACCGGGCCGAACAGCTCTTCCTGGTAGGCGTCCATCTCGGTGGTGACGTGGTCGAGGAGGGAGGGGCCGGTGAAGAAGC